>CALFCI010000108.1 GCA_937951135.1 uncultured Aquimarina sp.
TTTGGGCTTGGGTTGATTTTGCAATGTCTTTTTGTGAGATTCGAAAATCTTTATCTTATAATTTCAATACATGCTATAATAAATTACCTAGGTAGCTTTAATAATAATTTGTTAGATAAAAGTAACGATATTGTAAATGCGGTGTACACCTTAGGAGAGTTTAAAGAAACGTTGGTAATTTCGATATTATTTATTGGTATTGTTGCAATTCCACTTAGCTTTTTTCTTATTAGAAGAGAATTAAGGAATTATCCTAGAACTTAAGAAAAAAGTTTTTGTTGGAAGTATTAATAATCTCAGGTATGAACAAAAAAAATTCACAAACAAGCAAATTGGAAGAAACTAAGAACAGACAATTTTCTCAATCTTCCTTTTTTATTGATTTTATTTAAGATACAACCATAGCATTTACTTCATCTAAAACATCATTGTTAAAATCCTTTAAGTAAATTTCTGTAGTAGTTATAGAATGATGTCCAAGCCCTTCACTTATAAGAGCTGTCGAAATTCCCATATACTTGGCAATCGTCGCCCAAGAATGCCTGATATAGTAGGTGGTGAAGTCCCCTTCAATTTCCGCATCTTTTGCTATAATTTTAAGACGCTCGTTCATTCTTCTGCGCTGCGACTTATACTTTTGAAAATGCGCGGTACTACCGTCATAATTGGTTGGAAATAAATAATCATCAGGTTTTTTTTCATTTAGATAATAGTTTAGAATAATTCTTAGCTCATCTACGATCTTTATTGCAAAAGGTTGTCCTGATTTACTACGTCCATAAAAAAGATGTAGGTCTGTAATATGCTTCACCTTAATTTTTACCAGATCTATAAAATTCATGCCTCGACAATAAAACATGATCATTGCATAGTTTTTAGTGTGCCAAAGAGGGGAGTCTATTTCATAGTTTAATTTTTTGATATTATTTATTTTGTCTTTACTGATGGCTCTTTTCTTAGTTCTAGTGCTTGAAGGTATTTTATAGATTTTGAATGGGTTTTTGATAGGGACGAATTGATCTTCGTCAATTGCAGCGTTATATATAGAGCGAATAGCTCGAAGGTATATACTTATAGCATTTTTGGTATTGCCTTTACCTAAATGAAAAGCTTCGAAATTTTTCAAGAATGTAACTGTAATATCATATAATTTAAGCTCCTCTTGATTACTAAATTTTATTAGAGCTTTAATTGCGCTACGATACCATAATGCCGTGCCCGGGCTATTTGCAGCCTCTTTTCTTTCGATGAGTACTTTACCCCATTCGAATAAGGCTAAATCATTCTCTATTTTCTTCTTAAGCTCTGAGTTAGGGTTGTGGTCCCATTTATCTTTCACTAGTTCTGCGAGCCTATCCACAGATATCAATTCTATACTTCTACCTAATTCTCTCAGGATCTGGTTAGCTTGGTATACTTTTTCCTGCAATTCGTAACCTATAAAATCACAATCCATGTTTTTATTGACACCTACTGATTTTCTTAGTTTGTTATTTGTATTATCCCATCCTAGAAGTGAGGTATAATAATCAAGAGGTATGATTCTCGATTTCTTATGAAAAAGTCTGATGCAAATGGGATAGGATCCATCTGTCTTTTTTGAGTTTTTTCTTGTGTCTAATATGAGTCTTACTATCGCCATTTTTACTTATTTCTTAAAAAAAGATACGATAAAAATTGCACACTTTTTGCACACTTTTTCTTAGTAGCAAAGAAAATCAAATGATATCAAAATTCATTAAGTAATTGATAATCAGGTATATAAATGGTTTTGTGATGAGTAAGAATATACAAATAAATGGTCTTACAAGCAGGGGGTCGAAGGTTCGAATCCTTCAGGGCCCACAGTAGTAAACAAAAGGCTTCCGTTTTCACGGAAGCCTTTTTATTTTAGCGCTGCACGCCTATTGCACGCCATGTGTTCGTTTTTTAGACCAAATAAAACTGTTTTTTGCCTAATCTAAAGTCTTTAGGCCTACTCAATAGTAGTCTCAGCGAGTTCATATGGCTTTGTTTCTTGCTGGAAAACAAAATATCACATCGCACAAGCATCGCCAGTAACATATAGCCCCATATAGATTTCAAAGGGAAGCACTCAGCATGTTATTTATGGTACAATCTCAAATGCAATAATAAATAGCAATAGACTGACCTGCTAGATTAAGAGGCAAAAGCCTACACCTCGTCTTATTGCCCATTAATACCAAAATCGCATTTCAGAAATAGAGTATTATTTTAATTGAAAAAATTGTTTTCTTGACCATACCACATAGAACCAAATATTAGGTTCCCCCACGGTCCAGAATCTTCATCAGCTACCCCAGACATGTACCCTTCTTCGATACTAACTTTTGGCGGATAACCAACTGCTGTATTATATAAATATAAATCCTCTAGGTCCTGTGATTTGTAATATAGATTTGCCATTGCGGGAACGGCACTAGGTTGTCTAGTACCTACCGTTGAAAGAGGAATTAAGGTATTTGATGAATTTTTCAAGAATCGAACATCGTTCCAACCCCCGTTAGCGGCTGTTCTAAGATATTTTGATTGAGCTGTTAGAAAAGTCAATAGGCTCTTTTCTGTAGTTCCATCCGTTGTACTTGAACCAGCATATCCAGCTGCAGTAAGGTTTGTAGAACCGCTTAAAATGCCTTCTGTTGTAGAATAATCATAAAGCCTATCATTAGGAAAGTGGTTAGCCATTGCGTCTACGTGTGCCATTTCAACCATTTCCCCTATAGTCACCCAACTATAATAAACTCCTTTAGTTGGGTCATCATCCGTAGCTCTTTGCATTTCCCAAAAAGTACCATCAGAGAACAAACCGTATTTTATGGTGATTTTAAAAAATTCACGACTCCAGTGTTCTATTTCCAAATTATTAGCACCAACCGCCCAAGAATGTAAATAAGCAATTATATCATAATTCCTGTTATTAAAATTGTCTTGTGCCCATGACATCGTAAACAAGTCATTCCCCAACCCGTCTTGTATAGGTTTAGGGTTACCATATTCAGGAGGATAAATACCTTCATTATTAAATTTAGAAATTCCGTTAAACTCCCAATTAGCACCATAATAACGCGGCATTCTTTCCCTTAAAGCGTTATAACCTAACTCAGCGAATCTTTGAAACCATGCTTCAATTGTAACTTTATTTACATCGGTCAGAACAGTTTGTAAGTTCTTAATAAAGTAATAACTATCCTTCATTTTTTTGGCTTTAGTTGACATCACCCAATGGTTTTCATCTTCATTGTCCCATCGAAGTGTACTGGAATTGTTCCAGTACGAAGTATAAAGGTCGTTTGCATCAACAGTACCTAATAATTCAGTAGCAACAGTATTCGCTATAGAAACATCGTCAATGGCATAAGCATAAACAGCAGTAGTGTGAAGGCTATGACCACTATTGTTTATTTCGCCATTCCAACTTTGGGAGAAATCTAATTCACCAAAAACCGGTCTATATTGGTCAGGGTCGGAAACAAAGGTAGCGGCAGTGGATATAACATGCGCTATATCATCATTAAAGCCTGGACCCGCTATATACCCATTTTCAAATCTTTCTCTAAGTGTGTTTTTAGCCTGATCAGTAAATAAATAGTTGTCGCCATTAACGACATCAGAGATGGGATCAGTATCAGGGATGGGATCCGTAGTAACTACAATGGTGACATTTCCAGTATCTGAAATCAACTCGCCATTATCATCCTCAGTTTCAATAGTATAGGTAAAAGTATCGATAATTTCTGAGGTGCTATCTGTGGAAGTATCTGAGGTACTATCTGAAGAAGTATCTGGGGCACTATCCGAAGAAGTATCAGGCGTACTGTCTGAAGAAGTATCATCTGAAGAAGTATCAGGGGTACTGTCTGAGGAAGTATCTAGCACACTATCTGAGGCACTGTCAGGCGCAACATATTCAATAGTATTGTCTTCATTTAGGGTGATATCGCCCTGTGTTGGGTTAGATATATTCGTTATGGTGATCTCTTGGCTATCCGAAAAATTATCATTTCCCAAAACGTCGAGAGTTTGACTGCCACCAGGTATGACGGTGAAATTGTCGTCTACAATGAAATTTGCAGCGAGGTCTTGATTCGTATCCCTCGCTATGAAATCAGATAATAGGTCACTGTCTTTGTTGCAAGAAACTAGTATTGCAGATACAACTATTGCTAGTGATACGATACATAATACCTGAGATTTTTGAATTAATTTCATAGGTTAAGTATTTGGGAATACTAAAAATTTGAAATACAAAAATATAACTTATTTTATTTTAAACGTCATAATGTGTGTTTTATTCGATGAAATACATTATATATCTAAATTTAAGCGTTTTGAGATGTGAAAAAGTATTATATTTTTTGATATGCCTTATGATTTATTTTGAATTAGACACAAGCATTGCTTTCATAGGACGTTTTTATAATGGTGAAATACAACTTAAGTTTGATTGATAAGTAATGGATAGTGCACTCAGATAGAAAAAACCAAGACAAAAAAATATAGCCCCTCTGTGATGTCTCCTCAATATAAATGATAGCAACACCCCTTAATATGTGGATTCAATCATTACAGCAATCCATATAATTTGCTTCAAAGTTGCTTTAAGTTTTACTTTACACCTTTAAGGTATTGGATATATTAGGTGATTCTAGCCAAACCTATAGCTGAACCTTCCTATTCTAAAGTATAACTACTACCCTGGCGCTAAAAATTTATTCAACACTATAAAATTCATACCTAAATGGATTCCTTGTCAACTGCCTAAAAAGAACAAAACCGAATAGGTTTTTTATATGCATAACACTTTTAACTTTATGCAGTGGTTATCCGCTGTACGTATAGCCATACCTACTGCCGTAGCCTAAGTTCATGAGGGGCACATCGTTTAAGACTAGGCTCATATGCTTCAGTTTTCCCGTCTCCTTTGCCTCGACGGCAAAATCCATTAACTTTCGTTTGGTAAAACCTGCACGTGCAACATACAAGGTCAAGGCCGCGTATTTATTGATCAAGAAGGTGTCTGCAATGAGCAGGGCCGGAGCCGTATCGACTACGATATAATCAAAATCTTGTTCCAATTCCGCAAACATGGTACTTAATCGATTGGATTGTAGTAATTCTGCCGGATTCGGCGGAATTGATCCAGAGGGTAGGATCATCAAATGCTCATTTAATTCGGTGTTTTGATACAAGTGCTTTAGCTTCTGTTTATCATTTACAAGATAATCAGTAACCCCTAAAACTTTATTCAGATTTTCTTGGTATCGCTGTAACTGCGGGTTACGTAAGTCGCCTCCTACCAAAATGACTTTTTTTCCGGTCAAGGCCAAGGTGATGGCCAAATTGGTCGCCACAAAGGTCTTGCCCTCCCCCTGTATCGTCGAGGTCACAAAAATGGAGATCCCATGATTGGGTTCTTTATGTTCTAGGTTTAAAAAATGCAGATTGGCAGATAGAATCCGAAAGGCTTCGGCTAGTACAGAGCGGTCATTCCCCGTAATCAATTCAGTAGCTTTTTTTCCAATGCTAGGCAATTCTCCTACGATAGGGATATCGTTATTGAGCTTTTCTAGATCCTCCCGAGCCATAATCTTATCGTTAAGAAGTTCTTTACTGCGGATGATCGTGAAGGGAAGCAGTAATCCGAGTATCATGGCGATACCCAACACAATCTTAGGACTAGGGGTAATGCTGCCCTCAGAACTAGAGGCGCTGTCTACGATTTTGGCTTTGGGTCCGGTAACCGATAATTCTAAGGTATTTTCCTCCCGCTTCTGTAATAAAAACAAATATAGAGACTCTTTAATATTTTGTTGCCGCTCTATACCCCTTACTTGTCGTTCTTGACCCGGTATCCTAGATATTTGTGATCCAATGACTCCTGCTCTTCTTCGTAAGTTTTCTTGATTGATTCTCAAATTTTGACGCTGTGAGACCAAGCTTTGTTTCACATTATTGCGTATTTGATCAATTTGTTCAGTCAAGCGCACTACTACTGGGTTTTTCTCCGTTGAACCTGCTAAGAGCCGATCACGCTCTAGAATTAAGTTGTTGTGGTCATTAACAAAATCACTGGTGCTAGATTCAAGGCCTAGATTCGCAGGCAGTAAATTGGAGCTTCCAGAATCCATGTAATTCAACATGGAACCCGTTACCTCCAACTGGGTCTCCACCTGCTGCCGCTGTTGATTATAGTCACTCACATTCTGAATCATCATATTTGATTCAGCTCCTATGTTGGTTAGTCGATTCACTTCCTTAAAAGACTCCTTTCCAGACTCGACAGAATCTAATTCGCTATTAATGATGCTTAAGCGTTCATCAATAAAATCAGCGGTATTTTTAGCAATCAGATTTTTATCATCTATTGCCTCTTTGTTATATTCAAATATCAATTGATTTAAAATATCCTCCGCTTTTTTTGGCACACGATCCGTCAACCGCAATTGGATCAAAGTCGATTGATCATCCAAGAGTTCTACCTCCAATGCCTTATGATAGGCATCGGCCACACTCTCAATAGTCACAAATTTGATCATTAGATCAGTCCAATCCATGCTTAAACCTTCCGCATCGGTAGTGCCTGAGATTACAAAATCAATAAAATTCAAAGCTATTGGGGTGTTAAAGTTGGTATTAATAACGGCTTGCGTATTCTCGTTAATCAACACTAAGCCATTAGGCCCTAAATTCTTTACCCGAAAGATATGATCATCATTGTTGATGGCTTGCTGCAACTTGGTTTCCTCCAACCGCAACACTTGAACTTTAATTGGGCTGTTATCATAAAGCGGCTGAGCAACAAAATTACTATCATCGACATACTGTACATTTAAATCTAAGGCCTTGACCGTATTTAACATCAATCGTTTAGAAGTTAACAGACCCAATTCGTTGGCCATACTGTTCGTGCTTAGCCCACTGAAAAGGTTGACATCAAAACCATTTGGGGCGCCTGATTTACCAGCATTTTCCTCGTCCTTTACGATGATACTGGCTACACTTGTATAGTGGTTGGGCGCATATTTTATATAAAACACGGCAAAGCTTAGCAATAAAAAGGTTGTACCTAGAAACCATGGCCAATACCGTTTGTATTTGTCCACGGCTTCACGTAGGTTGAATTCAGTATCTTCCTCCGCTACAGGCAGGTATTTGTATTTTTCTTTAGCCATTTGTCCTCTATAATTTTGAAAATGAATTTTCTATATTGTTTATTCTTTTGTAGAGCACATACGCTGCTCTACTATGAAAAAACTCTTTTTAGGGTCTTTTCATTGCCTTGACCAAGGTAAACAAAATGATGTTTATGCCACATGGCACCTTTTATTTTTTCCCAAAAAAAACGTCGCAGAGCACATACTTAATGCTATCGACTTGTTTGACCATCGAACCCCCTGACAACCTATTAAATGTGCAATTTCCACAATATTCAGTTTTCAAAATGCTCAGCCAAAACAAAATTAACGTAGCTTAAAAAGTGGAATTAGGTTTCAGTTTTGCCTTGATCAGATGCCCGAAAAAAATCATTCCATAATAGATATAACGTTTCCACATGCGTTTGGGTTCTTTAAGCAACCTTCCCAACCATTCCAGTCCGAGGTTTTGCCAAACCTTACTAGGCCTGGTTACTGTACCCGCATAAAAATCAAAAACGGCTCCTATGGCGCAAATTGGACCTTTAACGTCTAGGGCATCTTTATGTTCCAAGCTCCATTTCTCCTGTTTGGGGGCGGTCATGCCTACGAATAAGACGTCGGGCTGAAAGGAATTTACCGCTGCAATGATTTCTGCATTTTCCGTTGGGGTAAATTCTTTTTTAAACGGTGGGGAATAACTGCCTACTTTTATATTTGGGTATTCCTTGCCAATGCGCTGTTCTATTTTTTCTAAAGTAGTCTTAGACGCGCCCATATAAAAACAAGACCCTTTTCGCTCGTTTAATTGGTGAAGAAGGAAAGCATGTACATCTGCCCCAGCAATTTTTTTAATTCTTGCGCCATACAAGATTTTTGCAGCTATTGTAATGCCGATACCATCGGGCAAGAGCACATCAGATGCTTGTAAGGCCTTTTTAAATTGAGGGTCTTTTTCGGCCATACAATAGGAATATTGATTCACCGTGTTGATGATAATTTTGTGCTGTTTTTGAAGGCTAGTTAAACTATCAGTAAATAGCTGATAACCTAAACAAGTTAAGGTTGAAAATGTATTCATAAATACTGCTTTTTATGAGGTAATTTATTGGTGAACAGCAACTAGACGGCACTAGTTCGAGTGCTATGAATTCAAACTAATTAAAAATATGTAGATTTTAGTGTTGAACTGGAACGCCGCTCACACCGGTATACGAACTGTATTGTTTTAAAAAATCTTTTTCTAAGACAATATGCTTATTCATATCTTCAACAGTGGCAAAGCGTGATGCTATCTTTTTTGCCGGATTGCCTCCGTAAATGCTGTAGGGCTCCGTGCTTTTAGTAACTACTGCTCCTGCTGCGATTATACAACCCTTTTTAATGGTAATACCACTCATGATTATAGCGCCATAGCCTACCCAAACATCATCTTCGATACTCGTTTTACTGCTTAGCCCTTTCCAATTATAATGTTCGTCTCTAATTCTTGATGCCATACGAATGGGTACGCCCAGTTGTTGGTAATGATGATCATATTTGCCAACGATTGCGACATTGTTCCCAAAAATAACGTTATCACCAATGCTACAGTCTGCTTCAATTTGGGAATCTCTACCAATGTAGAAATTCTTGCCAATAATCAAGGAGTTTTTAGCCCATAACTGCACTCTCATACCTGCATAAAAATTAGGCCCAATCCTATAATTTTTCCACTTTATCTTTTTCAAATAAAAGAAACGCAAATTTCGGATAGCATTTTTTAACATCGTCTAGTATGGTTTGAGTAGGGTTTCTATTTTAGAGCGAATTCTAGCCATAATCCCCATTTTAGATTGGAATCTCCTTTGATATTCTTTGCTTATTTCAACACGCTTTGGAAAATTAAACACCATTGAATGTTCTTTATCCAAGTACGGAAGGTATCGTTTTTCTGAACCACTGGTGTGTGTAGCAAATTCATCAAAGCCGTCGTTGTATATCTTAGAACCCAATGGGTATAGTGTTAAGCCTCTATTATTGAACTGATGGTAGAACCAGCGAATAGCCCAAGAATCTAACTTGCCTGTCATTTGTTTGTCTAGCATAGCATTCAAATCTGACCCGCCTTTCGCAAATTCTTTGCGTCTCTTTTTGCTTGCAGAGAAGGCATCATAAGAAGCAACTTTCCAATCTACTTTTTCCCAACGATCACGCCATGTAGCCCAACCCCAAGACCAGCCTCGATTTAAAAAATATAAATGATTTGGGTTTTGGTCACTACCTCGCAAGTCAAAAGAATACCCCGAAATTGAAAATAATTTTTCTTCATTTTGATAGGCATCTAGGGCACCATTCATATAGGTAAGAAAGTTTGGCGTAGTTAATAAGTCATCTTCTAGAACAATAACGCAATCAAACTGTTCCATAACTTTGGTTACGCCTCCAATAATAGAATTAGCTAGACCTTTATTCGATGTTGCCTCTGTAATATGTATCGCTCTAAAACCATCAACTGTTTTTAAAAACCCTCTAATTTGATTAATTATATGCTGATCTTTCTCTTCTTTTGCACCATCAGAAAAAATGAATAAATCCGATGCTGCAGCTAATTCATTGCTTTGTAAAGCTGCAATAGTATTTTTTAAAGCATCAAATCTTTTATAGGTAAATAATAATATGGGTGCCAATTTAGTCATGGTGTTGCAATTAAATAGGTCTTTTAGAATTTTATTTTTTAACCAAAAAAAATGGCTTACTTGTTGTACTTCTCAAAGCCTAATTTAGTTAAGATGCTTTTCAATTTATATTTATATTTTACTTTAGTTGTTTCAGGATTAATAGGTTCTAGCAATACTTCAGGCCAAAGTTTTTTCATCGTTTCTCTATACAAAGTATAGTTCGGTTTTGATCGATACTTTGTATCTATATGAAGCATAATATCTAGCAATTCTCTGTTGTTAAATGGGGTAAATGTATCGTGAACGATGTCCCATTCCAATTGACTCTGTGTTTGCCAACTACCCGTACTTACTTCCCAATGGAATAAATCTAGTATGTTGTAGCCTTTATTATTTATGGGGTTTTTTACTTCATCAAACCAATCTGAAATTCGTTTCTCTATAAATGGAATTTCTTTCCATTTAGGATTAATATCCATGATGTCTTGGCTTGAATTAAGATCAGGATGAATCCCATTTTTATAAAAGAAACAGCGACCTGTTTCAGAGCAACTTCCTTTAACAGACATGGTGCCTTCAGGGAAATTTTGAGAAATACCATATGCGATTTCACCCCAGTCATTAAGATGTGCCATATCGGAGTTTTCGAGATATATTTTTTTAAACTCGTCGGTAATGTTCATCCTGCAATCCATAAGTTTATGAGAAAAACCTAGTTTTTTAGACAATGCTAGTGGAATTCGAATATCATCAGATCCTGTATTCAATTGTCGGTATTGCAACGTATAATAGAGCATATCTTCAGTTACTTCTTTACTAGCACTTAATAATATTCTACTATCAAAACCGCTGGTAATACCTAAACCTAATTTGTATTTTTTACTACCTTCTTCTACCGTTAGTTTTAAAAGTGTTGTGAATTTTTGTTTGGCTTCTTCGTAATTTGATACTTCTAGGTTTTTAACAGGCCAATATCTGGTTTGTTCTAGTACAGCACTTTTAAGATAATGATTTGCCACTAAGTGGTATACGCCTGGGTATAATGAGGTGCCACACGGAAACCAATGTTCATTACTCCTTTTTACATAATTAGAATTATGGTAGATGCTGAAACGTTCGCCCTTTACTATAGCCTCTTTGGCAACTAGCTTTAATAATAAAGGCTGTGAAGCCGCATAAAATTCATTTTTATATTTGGTATAGAAAAATGATTTTAAACCGCAGGCATCATTAAAAAAGGTGAATTCTTTTTTCTGTTCTATGATTAGTACAAACCTACCGACTAAGCCGTATAAAACTTCAGCTACATTAATTTCATCTATTTGTCGAATCAAAATTTCTAAAATATCTGTACTTGATAATTCCGGTTTTCGTGGATTAAAAACATGGCCTAATAAGACTCCTTTTTTGCCATTATCAGTGGCTGAGGTTTGCAAACAGTCAGGGTGTACATACAATTGATGCTTTCCTAATTTTTCGTGATTCCAATAGTTTAATTCTGGACATAATTTAGGAGACAATAAAAATTGTCTTCTAAATTTTAGATTTTTCAAATTCATTTTTTTAATAATATAGATGCAATTACTTTTTTTTGGTCAATAACTAACTCCCAATGAGTAAGGTGAATTTTTCATTTGTGAGGAAAATAGTGTTAATTGAAAAAAAATCTTAATAAAAATTTTCTGAAACTAGTTTTATTTTATTCGGCCATGTTTGTTCCTTGGCATATTTATATGAATTACAAGATAACCTGTATAATTCAGCCCTATTTTGATTCAAATACACTATGAAGTTGGTTAGTTCTTGAATAGTTTTGTCTGGACTTTCGACACTCGCTTTGTAACCTCTATCAGGTTTTACCATCAAACTTTGACCATGAAGATCTAAGGTAATTACGGGCAACCCAAAGGCCATTGCCTCTATTAACTGGGCAGGAGATGAATCTCTTAAGGATGTAAAAAAAAAGGCGTCATGATTGGCATAGTAGGTACTTACCTGAGCAAATGGTACTTTACCCACCCAATTTACTTGATTTTCTAATTCGTATTCTTTTACTTTATTCAAAAAGGCATCTCTCATTTCTCCGTCACCTACGACCGTTAAGGTAATATTTGAATATATTTTAAGCTCTTTCATGACATCTAGTACTAATAGAATACCCTTTCGGGGCAGAAAACGGCCAATCCAAAGCAACTTTAATCCCACTTCGTTATTTACATCAGGCATTCTCGCATTTTCGAAAAAAGAACTCGGCAGTGCAGCATCCAAAATATGTACTGCCTCTTTTGCTCCCATTTCTTTTGCCATACTAAGTGTATCTAAATTGGTCGCTAAAACAACCTTTGCCTTTCTTGCCATGGCTTTACAGGCAGGATTCATCTTCTGAAGTATATTACTTATTTTTTCTCTTTTTACCTCTGTTGCCCAATGCTCTTGAAAATAACTCCTGAAGGCCTTAGGTGCTTTTTGTCCGCCTCCTGCTGGGCCAAAAAGAAAAGGAATTGGCAGCTTGTACATAAAGGAGCCTTGTTGTAAACTACCCCACGTTACATGATGCACTAAATCAAAACCTATTTTTTTATGGGCTTGCTTCGCATGTCTATAAGCATACCATTGCCAGGTTAAATAATGTAGGTACATACCCAACTGCGTCCAATGATACATTTTATCTAAACCAAAAGGTAAATCTACATAAGCGACCTCCAAGTTTGGATTATTTTGTATCGCCTTCTCAATCGGTTCTTTGCCTTTACTCGTAGTAATGCAATACACCTGGTGCCCATATTTAGCCAATTGATCTGCCCAATTGAACCCATTACCCGGTTCTGATCCTTTCGAGGGATTGCAGGAATATGCGGAAAGCAACACTTTTTGCATAATGGTAATTAATTTTAAAAGTAAGGTAACGCTTTAAAAAGCTGCCCTTTTCTCTTTTAACTTCTTCTTAAATCTATTAACCACAGTCGTAACCACAACCTTCACTGTTTTTACCCAACCGTCTATACTAGCCGCAAATGCTATCGGATGGTAAGCCTTAATTGATAGTTGGTGCAAGGCTTCTTTAGATAACCCCATTACATGCATTAAATTGTGACGTAAGAACGGAAACCCGTGGTTACTGGTTTTAAAAGGGATACGGGTTAACAATTTTTTATTTTTAAGTGAATTGTATTGTTTAATATCGATTAAGGACTTAGACGATTGAAAATAGAAATAATCCCTTTCGCTATCCAAGAAATTTTCAATAACAAAGTACTTGGATTGCTCTTGATCATTATACCTAAACAGTATAGGATCCACAAAAGCGTTTGACCCCTCAATAATTAAATTCAGATTCAATTGGGCATTAAAGGCATATACCCGATCTACCTGCAAAAGACTGCCATACAATAGGGCCGCAAAACCACCAGCAGAACTCCCCATGATATACACCCTAAAACCCGTGGTCAGTTCCCGTAAAAGTCTTAAAAGAGCTTGAGGACTATTATATTTTTCGCTGATACCTTCCATATACCATTGTTTTTGTACATCGCGTATAAAAATATGCTTGTGTGCATACCGTATATAGTTACGCTGCCATTCAAATTTATCCTTGACCAAAATATTGTTTTCAAAGGCCTTTGCAGTATTGGGGTAATACAGTTCATTGCTGCTAAAGTATACCACACAAAGGTCTTGCTGAACATCAGCTCCTGTATGAAATTTCACCTTGTAATTGTCCGCTTCCTTGTATACCCTTTTTACGGCAGAGTCATCAATTTGAAAAATAGGGCCTCTTGCTACTTCCATAAACTTGGTATTAGTAATCGTAAATGAATAGAGCAAAAATGCTTGATTGCTAGGAACCAACCAAAATGGCGTTTCACATATATGAAATAATACTTTGGATGACTGTTACCCAAAGGGGAGTATAAAGCCTTAATACGCTCTTTGAAAGAAACATTTGCATAACACCATTTGGGCAGCATCGCATTGCTTTCACAGGTACCTAAAAATCGCATGGTAGTGACCAAGTCAAAACCCTTCGCCAAGGCTCTTTGACCATAATCAAAATCACCTATGGCGTGGGGAAATATGGGGTCTAGATACCCCACCACATCAAAAACGACTTTACTCACCAATAAGCAATTGCCATTAATACTGTAGCAATGTTGAATTGCTCCATTCGGAAAAACCGGGCAACCATATTTGTCTCGACCTCCGTAGGTAAAAGCTTGGTTTTGTTCCCCACAAAAAGCAGCACAAACAATAGCTTTGTTATTTGTTAGGGTAGCGCATGCCAACAATTCCTCAATAGCATTGGGAAACAAAAAAGTATCATCGTTCAACAATAAATAATAATCGAAAACATCTTGCTTTACAGCAGTTTCCCAGGCCAAATGCATGCCCCTGTTCCAGTAGAGGCTTCCCGTACCTTTGATTACTTGTACGTTAGGAAACTGCTTGCATACTGAATCTCCTGTTCCATCAGTAGAACCATCATCTACCAAAAAAACTTCTAAGCTTACCCTTTCTGGTATTGAGGCTAACAAATTTTCCAAACAGGCTAATGTTTTATCTACTCTATTAAAGCAGGTAAGTAATACCGCAATTTTATGCATAACTACTATTGTTTAACTACTCGAACTTTTCGTAAAGTGGCTTTTCGATAACGCGAATCAAATATACCCCGCACCCAATATTTAAACTCGCCATCGGTCATGTTTCTAAAAGAAGGAGAGTAACACATGCCGATGATAATCCAAAGAAAAATGTAGGATAGGTCAAAACGACTAAAATCTTCTACCCAAGCATAGGACCAGCGGAAGCACACATATACCGCTACAATTTTCATATACCAACTTTTAGATTTATATAAGGCTAAATAAGATGCCCTCGAAAACACTAAAAAATATAAGACTAGGCCAATTAGTCCTGTCCAAGTAAATACATTCAGCACCGATACTTCATTAACATAACGCTCTAATTTTCCGGTACTAGTTTGTTCCTCAATCTGTGACCCGAATAATAAAGAATCGTTACCACGGGCTGGCGTTCTACCCCACCATACATAGTCATTTAGAATTGCTGAAGAAATAACCTCTGCATACAAGCCCGTTCTTGTATCTGCTGTTAAGTTTTCTTTTTCATCCGTACCCGTATTTGAAGTTTCATAATCTCCTGTCACATAATCACTGATTTTAAATACATTAAATTTCCCCGTAAGCCCTAAAAATAGTAATACAATAGGTAAGCTCATTAACAATGTACGTGAAAGCCCTAGTAATTTTTTACCAACAAAAGGCTTTAAAAAGTACAATATACCCAGGGCAAAAGGAACCACAAACTTAATTACATTACTCCGTGCTGCAAAACTTGCTGTAATACCTACTACCGCAAAACACAGCATGGCTATTTTCCATTTTTTTGTAAGTAAGGGCAGAAAAAGTAAGATAAAACTTATCGGTATCAGGTATACGCCATATGCGATTCTGTCTATTATTAAAGCAAAGAGGAAGAACAATGGTAAAATATACTTCATATAAGAATGAAATATATTTTGCACCATTTGCCGATTGGTGCTAATGTAAATAGTCAATGGCAATAAGAGTACAAAACCCATAGTTACCAAATTTTTCCATTCCCAATAATTTTCAGCCACAAAACAACCACGAACAATGGAACTTATATTCCAAATAAGATATAGAAATACTACAATATGGCTTTTTTGATTTTTACCATAGTACTTCTTTTTTGATCTGACCACAAAATACAAAACTAAAGCATTGAGGGCCCACCAAACTGCGGTAAACCCTAAAGGCACAATGGCCCAAGAATTTACCGTTTCAAGGGTTATCAAGAAAAGTAGAAATAGTATCAATTTTTTATTCATCAATCTAATGTCAATTCAAAATTTATTTTAATTTCATAGATAATACTTGATGAGCATCCTTAATCCACCATTTAGAGAATAGCAAATGCTCTCTTTTATCAGCTTCAAAACGGTACTTTAAAATTTTAGCCGGAACACCACCAACTATCGCATAGGCAGGAACATCTTTTGTTACGACAGCGCCTGCGGCAACTACTGCACCATTACCTATTTCTACACCATCCATTATGATAGCATTTGTACCAATCCAAACATCATGACCTATAATTGTTTTTTTATATTCATCAAATTCATAGTCAGTATCTACTAGCTCAATTTTTAAAGGGTTTTCCATTTTGTAAAATATCGGAGAAGTGGAGAACAAATGCAATGGATGTGTACCTAAACCTATTTTAACGCCATGAGCTATAGAACAGTAATTACCAACGGTAGAATGTTGAATTAGAGAATTAAAATTAATGTAGGTGTATTTACCAATATCACTATAGTTGATTATAACGTTTTTACAAATTCTACACTTTTTGCCTAAACTGCTTTCGTGATTAATTGAACTTCCTTTCTCAACTATTGAATCAGGAAAACGTTTTTTGTTTTCAATTTCTCTAGCTTTGTTATTAGCTAACTCTATTATACCTTTGATTAAGCCTAATGGCATCAAAATAGTTCTTTTTAAAATCCGAGATTTTTTCATTTACTTTTTATTTACCACTACAAGTCCCTTCGACAGCACTCCCATTTTTAATAGTTTGACTCCATAAATTTAACAATATCTTGTAAATTTATGTCCCACTGCTTTGAATTCAATAACAGTTGTCTTGTTTCTTTATTGAAGCAAAAGCGCATCAATTTAGCTGGTGCTCCAACTACTATCGCATATGACGGAACGTTCTTTGTAACTACAGCTCCTGCTGCGACGATGGCTCCATTGCCATTATTTACATGAACCATGATGATTACGTCAGCTCCAATCCAAACATCATTGCCAATAGTTATCGGATAGTATTCCTTAAGCCTAAGGTCTTTTGGTATTCAGACTATATCTAACGTATTTTTTGTTGTGTAACAAACACATGATGATGAAAACAAATTCAAGGTATGCAGCCTTAATCCAATGCTTACATTGTGCGAGGCAGAACAGTAATTCTCTATAGTCGCATGTTGTAATAAAGCAGTATAGTTTATGTAGAAATATAAACCTGCACTACTATGGTTTACAATGTAGTTGCTCCAAACTCTGGAATTCTTTTCTATGCATACATCTGGAGTGAAACTAGGTCTTAGTTCTATCATTGCTTTTGGAAAGCATTTTTCGTTTTCGTTATCGCGAGCTTTCTCATTGGCTAATACAAATAAACCTTTAACTTATCCTAGTAGTCACCATGCTACTCTTCTCAAAACCGAAGACCTTTTCATTCTAAAATTTTACCAATAAGAAGAATCCTATTTTGCTTTGAATTTTTACATAATTACTTTGAAAAAAATGTTTTAAATACTTTTATCGTTTCTAATCCATATTGCAGTTACAATTTTCTTAACAGAATCCAATTTACATCAAAAAAAACAACGGGTATAAGACTAATTGTTATTTAAAATAGCAAGGGAGGCCAAAGTAATTCTTCATCATAGAATTGTTCTAGCGAGATTTTATTCTTTAAATCTAACATATAGTATATAGGTATATTTCCATAATAAGAAGCCCATGTTGAATAGGATGATGGTGGTCCTAAAATATAGTCGCAAACACCTAATCCATAAAGATCTAAAGATGCAGAACTCTTATCAAAAACAAATGTATCATGTTTTTTAAAATTCTCTAATTCAATTTTTTCATTGCTGCAAATTAAAAAACCCACTCTTTTCTCTGGAAATAATGCTTTCATTTGATTCATTACGCTAGAATAATCATCATCTGAATAGAAAAATTTGCCATTCTGCCAAATAAGATAATCACCTCGTCTAATATGTATTCCAACAATAACATCATATGATAATCTTTTTTCCTTAATAAAAGTGTTTACATTTTCTATTACAGCTTCGGTTGGTTTAAATATTGTTTTTAAATCTATATTATATTCACTTCTGTTTGTATCTGTAAATCCCCCCATTTTTCCTTCAATGAAATTAACTTTAGGGATTATCTTAAATAAAGAAATAAAAAATTTTATGGAAAATTTATTAGCAAAAACCTTATTTAGTATTAGAACATATTTATTATATGAAAACAGAGGAATACAAAATTTATTAAAAAGAGGAAATTTTAAAAAATTTTGTTTTGTTAGATTTGGATAATCTTTGAACGCAACATTAGGAGCCAATATTATAATTTTATCCCCTGATGCTAAAGATTCCGAAAAGTAATGGGAATAAATCCAAAACTGATTGCAAGTTTGACCTTGTGCTTGTATAATTTTCATTTTTGTTTTTTAACTGAACAGATTTGAATTTAGAAAGATGTAGTCGACCTTTAAGGAAATGCAATTTAAAACAACAACTTAAATTTTAGATAACTATTTTTAGGGGTGACTACCATAATTAGTTAACTCTTTTCTTTTTTGAATATTTTTTTAAACTTACCTAGTGCGCTATTTATCAATGGTAGTATTTGTTGTTTTTCCGCATTGTTAAACCCTATATACCATACAGCAAAAATATAAGTGAAAACAGACACGAATATTACCACAACCAATCTAGGAAGCCCTTCCGATAAAAATAAAATCGGCAAATAAGATAGGATTATGACAGTCAAAAAGGAGAAAAAGGAGCGTAAAAAAGTATGTTTAAAAAAGCTAGTAATTGATAAACTACAATATTTTTGAGCGTAAAATAGGATAATCATAGCGTGTAAAATCACATATGCCATTAAAACTACGTAGAGATAATAGGGTGGAAAATCATAATAAAATAACAGCGCACAAAGGGGTAAAGGTAATATTGCCAGTATTGAGATAGCAATTTGATATTCTTTGATATTGCCCACAGCTCTAATGGCCGTATCTATGGGCACAAATAATTGTTCAATTAATTTATTAAATAAAATCAAACGCGAAAACAAAATGGCATATGTTGGAACATTTACCAACCAAAATTTAAAAATAAAAGGCATTTCTATTATAACGGGAACCGTAAAGAATATGAGTAAGAAGAAAGAGAATTTACTGCCTAACAATGTCATTTTCAACATATTCAATCTTCCCCCAGCTCCTTCACTCTTCGTAATAGCAGGGCTTAAAGCTTTGAGCATTGTAGTTGAAAAAGCTCCCATTTGTCCACTAATTTGATTGGCAATACCGTGAGATGCATTAATCTTTGGACCAAAAAACATATTCAATACAACAGCCTGTCCATACTGGGAAAACATCGTTGTGGAGGATCCCAAAAAAGACCAGCCCGCAAAATTACCCATTTCCTTAAAAAGGACTGGGTCATAATGCCTCTTTATGTTTATGGTTACCTCAGCATAAGAGCGATGGCAGTACACTCTTCGTATAAGCAATAAAACAACCTCCATTAGCGCCATTAAAAAACCATAGGTCACCAATGTATCGAAGGCTGTGCTTGTAATATATAGGGCAATTCCCAATTTTATAAAGGATTCCAGCACACCTAAAATGGCCACTAAGAACATATTTTCATGCGCATTGATTACGGCATCGTAAGGGACCGATATGATTTTAAAAAAAGTGCTAATCACCATACATTGAAAAATGAGCTTTGCGGCGTACATTCTATCTTCAGGAAATTCCAAGATACCATCAAATAAGAAATAGGCAGCAAGTTCTAAGAGTAAAACAACAACAAAGCCAATTATCCAATGTAACAAAACACTTACATTAAAAATACGCACTTGCGCCTGAAAATCACCTTTACCCTCAGCAAAAGACATAAAGCGCTGGGTGGCAGATGCCATAGCGGCATTTAAAAAGGTAAGCATGGCAATAGCACCAGCAACTACATTAAAGATACCAAAATCGGTAGCGCCCAGTGCAGCTAACACTAATCTAGTAGCGTATAGAGATATAAAGACCGTGATGGCCATACGCGCGTATAAAAACCCAGTATTTTTTGCTACACGTCTTGCTTGTTCCAAGGTCTATTTTTTAATATGGCCAATATATAAGTACTTATCAAATTATAAAAACATGTTACCTCAAAATTTGTAAAAGAAATTAATTTCAAAAAGCTACCGTTTTAAGTTATAGGCGATTGAAGATTGTTAAAAGTATTTGAAGCCATATGTTTCGAAAAATCCAAGAACCATGGTTCACTCTCTGATAAATGATATCTGATCAGCATGAAGTTTAGATGGATAATGTAGGGGTTTTGTCGTAAAAAAAATCAAATTTTATACAGCTAATTACTAACTCAAAGAGTGTTTATAAAGAAGTTTCAAGAGTTCAATTAATTTAAGTTTTGAAAGATTTAGGGATTTTTCAAAATTATTCTCGAATTTAATTCCCTGACGGTATAAAAATTATTAAACATTTTTTTCTCTTGTTTCAAGGATTTTTTTTGCGTAAAATGATTATAATTAGGGGTTTGGAATAATTCATCAAACCCCTAAGTTCATTAGTTCTTAAACATTGGAATCGCAGTTGTCTCGCCAGCAGCATTAACGATCAGAATCATATACATTCCAGTGGCCAATTCATCCACATATACTTCGACGTCCCTAGCGTTTTCAAAAATCACTTTTTGTTGTTTGACCAATATTCCGTTCGACGAATAGATGTAAATATTCGCACTTGTTGAAATTATATTTTTAGCCTGGAGGTAGAATATATCATCCGCAGGATTGGGATATAAGGAAAGTAACATTGGTAGTTCTTCTTGATTAATTTTTGCACGGAGTGACACCACTGTAGTTGTTGTTCCAGCAACAAATACTTTTACCGAGGATACCTTGTCGTTAAATCCAGAGTATCCCAAAAAGACTGTATTTTCTTCCAGAATAAGCACTTCTCCTAAAAAGTCCTTTTCAGAGTACAGTTCTATGACGAAGCCCGGATCGATCTGCAATGATGACACATCGTTATCATTAATGCCATCCAAGCTAAGGTCCGGGTATTCCCCAACACCAAGTTCCCAAGAAGTCCCACCATACCAACCATTCTGATAAAGCGTTGCCACTGTTGGTGGCGGAGGATCACCAAAGTATATTTTCACCGACTCCGTATCGTCGTTGATGCCCAAGGCGACAAGGTCACTGGTATCAGCGGTCAACACAACCGGCGTACCGCCAAAGTACAAGTCCGGATATAGCTCTACCGTATGCCCTGGAACAACCTGCACGGAACCCAAATCGTTCAGCGCAATACCTTCCAATGAAATATCTGCATAGTCGCCAATACCAAGGGCCCAGGAAGTTCCGCCGTAGGCGCCATCCTGAAAAAGCGTCGCAAAAGTTGGTTCTGGAGGTGCGACAAACTCGTAAAC
>CALFCI010000109.1 GCA_937951135.1 uncultured Aquimarina sp.
GGTAGAAATGATTTTAGAGGCTACAAAACCAAAGATGCTACATTATATCATAAGAAATAAGAGGTTAGAGGTTAGAGGTTAGAGGTTAGAGGTTAGAGGTTAGAGGTTAGAGGTTAGAGGTTAGAGGTTAGAGGTTAGAGAAAATAAATTCAATCGCATCAAAAACACCAACTAGATTCAAAATACAATCATGAGTTATATCATTTTACTATTGGAAACGGTAGCCGATGAGGCAATGCACATACTTACCCAAGCATCAGATATTACCGTAATAACTGGTTTTGATAAAAACGCCTTACAACAAGCTATACAAAATAATAAGATTGATGCCATTATTACACGTGGCAAAGGTCAGGTCAGAAGCGAATTAATAGACCAATTACCTGATCTTAAAATCATTGCACGTTGCGGGGTAGGACTTGATAATATTGATGTAACCGAAGCAACAAAAAGAGGTGTAAAAGTAGTAAACGCACCCAACTCCAATGCCAATACAATTGCAGAACATACCATTGCACTGTTATTAATTTTACAACGTAACCTTTACCAATCCATTCGCATGGTCAAAGAAGACCGATGGCAAGAAAGAGGAAATTATAAAGGCGATGAAATCTATGGGAAAACCTTAGGAATTCTAGGAATGGGCAACATAGGTAAAAAAGTAGCTCGTATTGCTAACGCGATGGGAATGAAAGTGATATACTGGAGTGCACAAAAAGAGGATGTCCCCTACTCTTTTGAATCTTTTGAATCGGTATTAAAAACGGCAGATTGCATCAGTCTTCACCTTCCATTAACACCTAAAACAGACCATCTTATAAACAAAGAGGCTTTAAGACTCATGAAACCTACCGCACTTATTATAAATACAGCGCGTGGCAGAATTATTGACCAAGAAGCTTTGAACTCCGCTCTAAAAGAAAATAAAATAGGTGGTTTTGCTGCTGATGTTCTAGCTACTGAACCACCAGACCTAGACGATGCCATTACAAAACATAAGAACACCTATATTACACCTCATATAGGTAGTCTTACGAGTACCACCTACACTCAAATGTGCACCATGACCATAGAAAACACCATAGCCATTTTGCGTAATGAAGAACCTATAAAAAATTGCATCTTCAATCAGCTTGCTTTAAGAGATTCCTAATCCATATTATCGGTCTAAAATAATTCCAATTTTATACTTTATTCATTACCTTGTCTGGTAGAACATATACGCTACTTAAGATGAAAAAAATAATAGTTCCACTAGTCCTTATCTTTTTATTTGTTAACGCCATGTCTTGGTCTCAGACCACATCTGAGATTTCAGATATTGTGGGCGCTATTACGAAAGAGGCTAACGAAAATTCGCAACTAGAACGTTTAGCTCATGAATTAATGGACGTTAACGGCCCTAGATTGGTTGGTACGCCACAAATGAAAACAGCGCACGATTGGGCGGTTAAGGAATATGCGAAATGGGGTATTTCTGCAGAGAATCAAGAATGGGGAAAATGGCGTGGTTGGGAACGTGGTATTACGCATGTGGATATGGTTTCACCACGAATAGCTTCACTACATGCCACCCAACTAGCGTGGAATCCAAGCACTGGAAATAAAGGAATTACTGCACCATTAATTTCCTTACCAATCGTCAAAGATTCTATGGCATTTGCTACTTGGTTACCAAATGTAAAAGGGAAAATAGTTATGGTTAGTATGTTACAACCTACAGGAAGGCCAGATTATAATTGGGAAGAATTTGCAACCGAAGAATCCTTTGAAAAAATGAAAAGTGAACGCAGCGCTCAAGAAAAAGAGTGGCGCGAAAACATGAGAAATACAGGATACTCTAGTAGAACATTAAACAAAGCTTTAGAAAAAGCAGGAGCTGCAGGAATAGCACAATCGCGATGGTCTAATGGATTTGGAGCAAACAAAATATTTAGTGCAGGCACAGATAATATTCCGGTAGTAGATTTATCTTTAGAAGACTACGGAATGTTATATAGAATGGTGCAACATGGTTCAAAACCAGAAGTAAAAATTGTAGCTGAATCAAAAGAACTAGGTGAAGTGCCTACTTTTAATACGATTGCTACCATACCAGGAACCGAGTTTCCAGATGAGTATGTTATCCTTTCCGCCCACTTTGATTCTTGGGATGGAGCAACAGGAGCAACTGATAATGGTACAGGAACCATTACCATGATGGAAGCTGCACGTATCCTTAAAAAAGTATACCCCAATCCAAAAAGAACCATATTAATAGGTCTTTGGGGTAGTGAAGAACAAGGTTTAAATGGCTCAAGAGCATTTGTGGAAGACCATCCTAAAATTGTAGCGGGTGTACAAGCCGTATTTAACCAGGATAATGGTACTGGACGGGTAGTAAATCTATCTGGCCAAGGTTTTTTACATGCTTATGATTATTTAGGTAAATGGATGGAGCCCGTTCCTGGAGATATTAAAAAGCATATAGAAACTACTTTTCCAGGCAGTCCTGCAGGCGGCGGTTCTGATTATGCTTCATTTGTAGCTGCAGGAGCTCCTGCTTTTTCTCTTAGCTCTTTAAGTTGGAGTTACTGGAATTATACATGGCATACAAATTTAGACACCTATGATAAAATTATTTTTGATGACGTGCGAAGCAATGCGGTTCTTACAGCCATTCTAACATTCATGGCATCTGAGGACCCAGAAAAAAGTTCTAGAGAAAAATCAGTTTTAGGTATTAGCAGAAGAACAGGACAACAAGCTACTTGGCCAACGCCTAGAAGCCCTAATCGTAAAGGTGGACTAGA
>CALFCI010000110.1 GCA_937951135.1 uncultured Aquimarina sp.
TAATATCGCTTCATGATCCGGTATCGCAAAATCAGTAGTTAATTCTCTATACGTAAGATCGCAGTCTACTAATGCACTTACATAATAACTTTTTCGCAACACAAAAGGAGTCAACTGTAATTCATAAGCTAGTGGAAATGGAGTATTAATTCCTAATGCCAATAACCGATTTGCATACCTATAGGAGCGTTCTGCTTTTGATTTTCGAAAGAATCGATATACAACTTGATTTAACAGATTTGGAATCCGAAAAGATTTAATGGTATACTGCTGTCCATTAATCTCTACTACTTTAATCACATTTCGCTCAGCATCACCCAATATTTTAGTATAGGTATCAAAATTTGCAATAGTATCTTGCACTAGTATAGCTTGTGATTGTTCTTTTGGATGAATTACAAATTGGTTTGGCATAAATTATTAAAATTAATAGTTGTGATGTGTATTATTATAAAACCTTATGTTTTTATGTTTTACCTAAATACTGGTCAATACCATTTTCACACCATACTTTACATTTACTAATCGTTAGTTCCTGTACTTGATTATTGATTGATACTCTATTTTTCGATTTCTCATTATGCCAAATATGATATACTATACCTCTATATCGCAATCTACGACTTCGACACCCACTATTCAAAACTCTAATAAACAATTCACTATCCTCTCGTCCCCAACCTTCTATAGATTCATCGTACCCATTAACTTTTATAATATCTGCTTTCCAAAACGAAATATTACAGCCCCTTACTTTTTTTGAAATTGATGTTTTAATACCAAAAAGATGACTCCATAAAGGACATCTCAATGCTCTTGTCCTTTTCTTAATACCTTTTGACCAGAAATTAAATGTTATTTTACTTTTTTCAAAAAGTATGGGTAAATAATGCTCTTGTATGTTTACTCTTGACCCGAATAAAAAAGTTTTTTTCATACTAAATCTAAGATGATCTCCAACAAACTCTTTATGTAATATACAATCTCCGTCTACTGTTATAATATAATCTCCTTTTGCACTAGCGATTGCCTTATTAAGGATTTTTGCTTTTCTAAATCCTAAATCTTTTTGCCAGATATGCTTAACCGGAATATTTAGTTGATTTTTAAATTCTTCTATAACTACTTTTGTAGTATAATCTGAACCATCATCAGCAATAAGAATTTCTTCAGGAAGTACCGTTTGGATCGCAACACTTTTAAGAACTAACCGTAAAGCTTCAGACCAATTGTATGTAGATATAATTAATGAAACTTTAATTTTCATGAATTATCTTTTTATAAAACTTTAATGTATTTTCTGCCATTATTTCACTTGTAAAACTATTATGTAGTTTAGTTTTGGAGTTCGCAATCAATCGCTCATTCAAAAAAGTATCCAATACTAGTTTTTCTATATTATATGCCAAACTTTTAAAATCTCCTACATCAGATAATAATCCAGTTTCATCATCTATAACTGCTTCTGGCACTCCTCCAGCATTGGTCGAGACCACAGGTACTCCTTGAAAAAAAGATTCTAAAATAGACATTGATAAACCCTCTCTATTAGATGTCATTAAAAAGCAATCAAATTGTTCTAGATACGCTCTAGCATTATCGATACTCCCTAATAAAAAGACTTTACTTTCAAGTTTATGCTGGGTTATATAGCTCTCTAATTCTATTGTAAATTTAGTTTCTCTACCGATTTGAATAAAAATGATATTTTGATATTTCAAATTATGAATTAAATAATCAGCAGTCTTACAAAACGTAATTAAATCTTTAGCCGCAGTATGATTTGCAATATTCCCAATAATTTTAACATTTGGCTGTAATGAGAATTTATTTTTAATATCAATAGCTTTTGAGTACTCTACTTTATGTACTTTAATTCCATCATAAACAACAAAAGTCTTTTTATAATTCCTTAAATAAAGTACTTTTTTTCTAAAGTTAGCTTCTACAGCTTTAGAGATACAATAGTAACCATGAATAGCTTTATTATTGTATTTAATTTTACTCAAAAAACTCTTATCTCGAATCATTCCATTCATAGTAAAAATCACCTTGCAATTAATACTGTTGCTGTAAAACTTACTTAAAATTAAAAAATCTTTTAAAAAACTGCCCGCATGAATATGTATTAGATCGGCATCAAAATCTTTGATGATAAAACTCAGTTTTTTAAAATGAGACGAACTAAAATTCTTTCTTTTCTCAATGGTACTCAATTGTATATCTTTATTTTTAAGATATGTATGTAATCTTGAGTTCTTTATACAAAGAACAAGATTCTGAACACCTAACTCTTTAATCCCTTCTACAAGATTAACCATCTGTTGTTCTCCACCTCCCCAAGTCTTGGCGTACGAAATATGTAAAATCTTCACTTTATATTAATTTCACACAAATATATAGTATTTTTGAGGCAAAATAGAACCATGAACATACTAATTGAAGATAAAACAGCATTACTTCCTGCTAAAAAATATGGAGGAACAGAACGTGTTATTTGGGCACTCGGAAGAGAACTACATAAATTAGGTCATACTGTTTATTTTTTAGTAAAACCAGGTTCTACTAGTGATTTTGCGACCATAATTCCATTACATGAGCATGAGAATATTGTTGATAAAATCCCTAATGATATTGATATCGTTCACTTATTTCGTTCTTCACATCAACAGATTAAACAACCTCATTTATTTACGATGGAAGGCAATCCAACACCCGAAGAGCAATTGAGTATCAATACCGTTTTTGTTTCCAAAAACCATGCGGAACGCTATGGAGTAACTAGTTTTGTATATAATGGCATGGATTGGGATGATTATCCTACACCTATATTAGATGGAGAACGTACTTACCTTCATTTTCTTGCCAAAGCTTCTTGGAAAGTTAAAAATTTGTTTGGTACTGCAAAAATTGCACTGCAATCTGGACACGCATTACATGTAATGGGAGGAGAACGATGGACCTTCAGAAATTTTAAACGGGGGTTACGTTATATTTTCAATCCAAAAATTAAATTTCATGGTATGGTGGAAAATGATGTGAAGATGAAAATTGCGCAACACTCCAAAGCCTTAATATTTCCTGTGGTATGGCACGAACCTTTTGGAATTGCTATTACAGAGAGTATGTATGCTGGTTGTGCTGTTTTTGGCACTACCAATGGTTCTCTTAAAGAATTGATGACCCCTGAAGTAGGTTTCTCTGGAAATTCTATCAATGAAATTTCAGAAGCCATTAAAACATTTGATTATAATCCCAAACGTTGCCATGATCATGCTGTAAAATATTTCAATTCAAAGGTAATGACCGACTCGTATTTAAAATTATATGACAAATTGTTAGCTGGTGAAACGCTGAATTCACAACTTCCAAAATATATTCCTTCAAAAAATATAGTTCCTAATTTTCATTAATCTTTAAGATTATATAAATAAGTATTTGAAAACTATTTATCCCAACGATAATCCGTAATTTTGCAATATCATATTTTAAACGAATACAACCATGATCGATGAAAAAGCCGAAATAGAACAGATTGTATCCGTACTCAAAAAAGGAGGCCTCATTCTCTATCCTACCGATACGGTATGGGGTATTGGTTGTGATGCTACAAATGCTGTGGCTGTCGATAAAGTCTATGCGCTTAAACAACGAGCAGAAAGCAAGACACTCATCTGTTTAGTAAAAGACTTTAAGATGCTACAACAGTATGTAGAAGAGATTCCAGAAGTTGCGTATGATATCTTAAAGTTTGCAAAAAAAGCAACTACTATTGTATATGACCGCCCTCTTAGAGTTGCGGAAAACCTCATTGCTTCAGATAACAGCCTTGGGATTCGAGTAGTCCGTGATCCTTTTTGTGGAAAATTAATTCGGAAATTTAAAAAACCAATCGTTTCAACCTCAGCAAATATAAGTACCAAGCGTACTCCAAACAACTTTCAAGAAATATCGAAAGAGATTTTGGAAGGCGTAGACTATATTGTAAATTTGCCATTACCAAATAAAAAAGCAAAACCTTCTGCTATTATCAAAATTGGAGAAGACAGTGCTGTAAAAATTATCAGGAAGTAAATTGATTCATGTCGGAAGCTATTACGTATACAGAAGCCCTATCAAACCCTATTTTTAAAATCATCACCCAAGCAGCTACACAACTCGATGTAGAAACCTACGTTATTGGAGGTTTTGTAAGAGATTATGTTTTGCAAAGAGGTAGTGCTAAAGATATAGACATTGTTGCTGTGGGCAGTGGAATTGCCTTAGCAAAAGCAGTCGCTAAGTTACTCCCAAATACACCAAAGGTTCAAGTATTCAAAACCTACGGAACTGCAATGCTTAAGGCAGGTGATATTGAGGTAGAATTTGTGGGCGCTCGAAAAGAATCCTATACTGAAGAAAGTCGGAATCCTACTGTAATTCAAGGCAGCTTACAAGATGATCAAAATCGAAGAGATTTTACGATCAATGCTTTAGCATTAGACTTATCTCCACAAAAATTCGGAACCTTAGTTGATCCTTTTGGAGGGGTTGCTGACTTAAAGGCTAAACTTATACGCACGCCTTTGGCTCCAGATATTACCTATTCTGATGACCCATTGCGAATGATGAGAGCCATACGGTTTGCAACACAGCTTCGTTTTACTATTGAAGATAGCTCACTAGCAGCCATTACAAAAAACAAAGAGCGCATCAAAATTATCACCAAAGAACGAATCGCTACCGAATTACACAAAATAATGAGTAGCGACAGACCTTCTATTGGATTTGAGCTTTTAGAAAAAACAGGACTATTACAGTACATATTGCCCGAATTAACAGCACTAAAGGGAATAGATGAAATTGAAGGACAACGCCACAAGGATAATTTTTATCATACCCTAGAGGTCGTTGACAATATCTGTAAACATACCGATGACCTATGGCTGCGATGGGCAGCATTATTACATGACATCGGAAAAGCACCTACCAAACGTTTTAGTAAAAAAGTAGGATGGACATTTCATGGCCATGAATTTGTAGGCTCAAAAATGGTTTATAAAGTCTTCAAGCACCTTAAAATGCCATTAAATGACAAAATGAAGTTTGTTCAAAAAATGGTATTAATGAGTTCACGCCCAATTGTAATTGCCAGTGATGTTACCGATGCTGCTGTGCGACGATTAGTTTTTGATGCCGGTGAGTACATTGATCAACTCATGATACTTTGTGAAGCAGATATTACCACTAAAAACCCAAAACGTTTTAAAAAATATCACAATAATTTTAAGTTGGTACGACAAAAGATGATTGAGGTTGAAGAACGAGATCAGATTCGTGACTTTCAACCCCCGGTTACAGGTGAAGAAATTATGAAAACCTTCAATATCAAACCTTCCAGAGAAATCGGAATCATTAAAGAAGCCATCAAAGAAGCAATTCTTGAAGGTGAAATCCCAAACGAACACGATGCTGCTTATGCCTTTATGCTAGCCAAAGGGAAGAAGCTAGGGTTGATGGTTGATGGTTGATGGTTGATGGTTGATGGTTGATGGTTTTCCAAAAAAAAACACTTCGTGTTTTTTTTGGAAAACTTTGAAACTTTGTCCCGAAACATCGGGATTGAAACTTCACTTCTCAGATTCTTAAAAACACAAACGTTTAATAAAAATGAAAAAATATTTTAAAAACTTAGTCATTACCTGTATCGTTTTTATTTATTTAATCATTATTGCAGGTGCCGTAGTCCGAATGACAGGTTCTGGTATGGGGTGTCCAGATTGGCCCAAGTGTTTTGGATATTACATCCCCCCTACCGAAGTTTCACAAATCGAATGGCAACCTCAACGGGAGTATACAGCAGGCACCATCGTTATTGTTAATGACGCATTACGTATTGCTCCTAGCAACTTTACTTCTGGAACTACTTATGATAAAACCAACTGGAAACAGTATACCAAACATGATTACGCCAAGTTTAACGTATGGCATACTTGGATAGAATACATCAACCGATTAGTTACTGTATTGGCTGGGTTTCCTATGTTAGTATTGCTTTTTATATCGTATCAGTTTTGGTCTACAAAAAAAACAATACCGATAGCAACTACACTTATGATTATCGCGATGTTATTTCAAGCATGGTTAGGAAAAGTAGTGGTCGACTCTAATTTAGCTCCACTAAAAATTACCATACACATGGTCGTTGCTTTTATTATTTTAGCAATGCTACTCTATATCTTATTTTTAGTAAAACCTGTACTATTTGAAAAGCAATCGTATTCTAAAACTTTTATAGCTACATTACTTTTCGCTTCAGTATGTACCCTAATTCAAGTAGGACTGGGCACACAAGTACGGCAATCTGTAGATGAAAATATAAAAACGGTAGGTATGCTTGCCAAATCAGAATGGTTATCACCTCCTACACTATCATTTTACATTCATCGCTCCTTCTCTATTCTTGTCGTAGTATTGAATGGTTGGCTATGGTATACCGCTAAAAAAACGAAACTAACTGCACTCCCTAAACTTAACTGGGTACTATTATGCATTGGATTAGAAGCTTTTACAGGAATACTGATGTATTATTTTGATTTTCCTTTTCTATCTCAGCCTCTGCACTTGGTATTATCTTCTTTATTATTTGGGATACAGTTTTATATTTTACTAGAGACACAATATCTTGTGTCTCACCAATAATATTTTATATTCTGTGGGGACCGCAAAATTTTGCACCTCTAGACAACATCGCCATATAAATCAAAATCTTCAGCTTCATTTATTTTTACTCGAGTATATTCTCCTGTTTTTAAATAACACTTAGAGGCATCAATAAGCACCTCGTTATCTACATCTGGAGAATCAAATTCTGTACGCCCTATAAAGTATTGCCCTTCTTTACGATCAATGACTACCTTAAACTCTTTACCAATTTTTTGTTGATTCAATTCCCATGAAATTTGGGATTGTATCGCCATAATTTCATTTGCACGATCCATTTTCACATCTTCCGGCACATCATCCTCCAATTGAAACGCGTGTGTATTCTCTTCATGCGAATAGGTAAAGCATCCCAAACGTTCAAAACGCATTTCTCGCACCCATTCTCTAAGCGTCTCAAAATCTTCTTGAGTCTCTCCTGGATACCCAACAATAAGCGTCGTACGGATTGTCATTTCGGGTACGGCTACTCTAAAATCTTTCAACAATTTTGTGGTCTTAGCCTTAGTAGTACCCCTACGCATTGATTTTAATATCGGGTCTGCAATATGTTGCAATGGTATATCTAAGTAATTACATATTTTAGGCTCTTCGCGCATAACCTCTAGTACTTCCATTGGAAACCCGGTAGGAAATGCGTAATGCAATCGAATCCATTCGACACCTTCTACCTTTGCCAAAGCTCGCAATAAATCGGCTAGTTTACGCTCTTTATAAATATCCAAACCATAATAGGTTAAATCTTGCGCAATCAATACCAATTCTTTTACTCCATTGGCAGCTAGTTTTTCTGCTTCGGTAACCAAATCTTCTATTGGTGTAGAACGATGCTTACCCCGCATTATCGGAATTGCACAAAAAGAACAGGGACGATCACAGCCTTCAGCTATTTTTAAATACGCATAATTTTTAGGCGTTGTAGTCAATCGCTCACCAATCAATTCATGCTTATAATCGGCTCCCAATGCTTTTAATAATCCGGGTAATTCTGTAGTTCCAAAATATTGATCTACTTCTGGAATATCTTTCTGCAAGTCTGGCTTATACCGTTCAGATAAACATCCTGTTACAAATACTTTATCGACATTTCCTTCTTCCTTTTTCTTTACATACTCTAAAATAGTATTCACAGATTCCTCCTTAGCATTAGCAATGAAACCGCAGGTATTAATAACTACAATATTGCCTTCTTCTTCATGCACTACCTCTTTATCATTTGCACGTAGTTGTCCCATTAAGACCTCACTATCATATACATTCTTACTACACCCAAGGGTGACTACATTAATCGTATTCTTTTTTAGTGTTTTTGTTCTCATAGGTATCCATCAAGGGAGCAAAGATACGAGTAATAATCTGTTTAAGAAATGCTGCACGTAAGTATTAATATGGCACAACACTCTAATTCATGACTAACATCATAAGATATATTTATGAGCAAGCACTAAGCCAAAAAAAAACACAAACCATTAACAAACAACATTTTAACATGAAAAAATAATTGTGTTTTTACAAAAAAAAAGTTACATTTATAAAACCTCTACCTGATAAGTGTTTTGATTGTGTTTTTTTCATAAAAATGCATCATAGTCCTAAAGTTTATATACTGAATCATGAAAGGAATCCTATATATTAGCCTCGCAAAACACAATTTCACTAGTAATGAGCTAGATACGCTTGTCTGTAATGCTTCAAACTACAATCAAAAATATGGAATCACAGGGTATCTCTATTTTGAGAAAGGATACTTTCTTCAATATATTGAAGGAGAAGAATCGGTTATCGATGTACTGATCCATACTATTCAAAAAGACCCAAGACATGAAGTTATTAACATCCTAGAAGATCAAGATATCATAGCACGACGATTCCCTACATGGCATATGCATCAATTGGCTAAATCTTCTTTAATACAACTTAATATAGAGAATATTCTTATGGATTATATGACCAATGACAGTAAACAAAATAACATACTACTTAATTCTGACCATATATGGCGTATCGTTTATAAATTGTCTACATATAGAACTGAAATTATCCTATAACCTTTCTCAAAAGAAGACTTCAACTATATAATATCTAGGAGCATCTATAATTCTTTTGCAATACATACGCTAAACCAATTCCCGTACACTCATAATCATCTCGATACATTAAAGTGTATCGTAATCGCTTTAAAAAAGTCTCAAAATTCTAAAAATCAATATGCTAATACAAAATAAACATGTATTTAAAGTTGCACTTCTCTAAAAAAATTACATTTATTAAGTATCATACCGATAGTTTTTTGTTATCAAAAACAATTTATAGTATATCATTTTTTTATTGGTCTCAAAAATAGTTAAAACTATGCACTTTAGTGCATCTCACTTTAGCTTCTAAAAACTGTTGAGATTAATGATTTTTTTATCGTTAGCTTTTGCGAATTTTTGCTAAAGGAAAGCTACTATTCCGAAGCGTCGGAAGCTGAACACGCGTATTGCTGACTTTAGTCAGATTTAAAACCTATGGACTTCTAGTCCATAGTGGCTTAGTTAGACGAAATGACAAAATCATAGCAAAGACAATATCTATTTTTTAAAGATCATTAACTAAGGGAGGATAAGATGGGGCAATTACAACACTTGCTAAGTTGCTATATTTCAAACCAGTACCAAAACAGTACCTTTCGAGTTTCTATCGTAGAACCGTAATTTCCAAAGATAATACTAGCTATTATATTCTAAATTCTGAAATATTGCAGTAATAAAAAGCATTGACCTCATGGCTACCCATAACACAACAAGCCTACCTTTAGCACTAAATTTACATCATAAAAACACTAATAATCAACGTGATAAAAGTTTTCACCTAAACAACACTGTATTATGAATACAATTTATTTTAAAAAAGATATAAAAAAACACTGTTATAGTATTGGTTGTTCATTAAAAAATTCGTTAATTTGCAGCCTGTTTTGAAATAATACCAAAATTTAAGAAAGAGATGTCTAGAGTTTGCGAACTTACCGGTAAAAAAGCGATGGTGGGAAATAATGTTTCTCACGCAATGAATAAAACAAAACGTAAATTCAATGCGAATTTAATAAAAAAGCGTTTTTATATTCCAGAAGAAGATAAATGGGTAGTTCTAAAACTATCAACTTCTGCATTAAAAAATATTAACAAAAACGGAATTTCTGCTGTGCTTAAAGAAGCAAGAGCAAAAGGGTTTTTAAAGAAATAATTTCTTGTTTAGAAAAGATACTATACAATGGCAAAGAGAGGTAATAGAGTTCAGGTAATTTTAGAATGTACAGAGCATAAAGCTTCTGGTGAAGCAGGTACATCAAGATATATCACTACAAAAAATAAAAAGAACACTCCGGACAGATTAGAGGTTAAAAAGTTTAATCCTATCTTGAAGAAAATGACTGTTCATAAAGAGATAAAATAATACGATCATGGCAAAGAAATCAGTAGCATCATTACAAAAAGGATCTAATAGACTAACTAAGGCTATTAAGATGGTGAAATCTCCTAAAACAGGAGCCTACACTTTTGTAGAATCTATTATGGCTCCAGACGCAGTAAACGATTTTCTTAAGAAATAAGTTATACTAAACGTCTGACGTAAGACATTTTTACACAAAAGAGCCATTCCAACCTATTGGAATGGCTCTTTTTTTTACATTTACATCATATCGAATTTGATACTATGAGTTTTTTTAAAAAAATATTTTCTTCAGATAAAAAAGAGACCTTAGATAAAGGATTAGAAAAATCAAAAACTACTTTTTTCTCCAAACTAAGCAAAGCAGTTGCTGGAAAGTCCAAAGTGGACGATGATGTACTGGACAATTTAGAAGAGATCCTTGTAACTAGTGATGTAGGTGTAGAAACTACACTCAAAATAATCCAACGTATTGAAAATCGTGTGGCTAGTGATAAATACCTAGGAACAGATGAGCTTAATCAAATTCTAAGAGAAGAGATTTCAGGCTTATTATCAGAAAACAATATTGGAGAAGCTACTGACTTTAGTATTCCTTCAAACCAAAGACCTTATGTATTAATGGTAGTAGGCGTAAATGGTGTTGGAAAAACAACTACAATAGGCAAACTTGCTTACCAGTTCAAAAAGAAAGGACTCAAAGTAGTACTGGGTGCCGCAGACACTTTTAGAGCAGCCGCTATCGATCAATTACAAGTATGGGCAGATCGTGTAGATATCCCTATTATAAAACAAGACATGGGTAGTGATCCTGCCTCTGTTGCTTACGATACTTTAAAATCTGGAGTGGCACAAGATGCCGATGTAATCATTATCGATACCGCTGGAAGATTACACAATAAAGTAAATCTTATGAATGAGCTGACCAAAGTAAAACGAGTAATGCAAAAGGTTATTGGCGATGCACCACATGATGTATTATTAGTATTAGATGGATCCACAGGGCAAAATGCTTTTGAACAAGCTAAACAGTTCACTGCTGCGACAGAAGTTACTTCACTAGCAGTAACTAAACTCGACGGTACTGCTAAAGGCGGTGTAGTCATTGGGATTAGTGATCAATTCAAAATCCCCGTGCAATACATAGGTGTTGGCGAAGGTATAGAAGACCTTCAAGTATTTAACAAATATGAGTTTGTAGATTCGTTTTTTAAATAATCTCAATACTACATTATCCCGACACTTATCGAAAGAAAATCAACGTAATGAAATGGATAAAAACAGCTACTTTACTAGATAAAAAAAATCCTCTTCAACTGTTTATTTCCATTGCTGATTGCTGATGATCACAATGCTGCTTAGCTAGTTTATGATACGTCATTAATAAAGTGCACACAATCCTTAATAGTATCAATTAAACAATTGCCCCAACAAACATTTTGGCAGAGTGCAATGATAATTGTTTCATTTTTTAAAATTCGCTATCCTTAATACTAAACGAAATATATACCCCGTAAACCATATAGATAATAACTAATAACCACTACACGAATGACTTCGGATACAAATCTACCTCAAAAATTCAGCATTTTAACAACACCAATATAGCTTTGAAAGCTCCCTCTTTTGATAGTGTAGTAAAATTAGATTTTGCTTACCTTTTCTTATTCAGCATAATTAATCACACTACAAAAATATCTAATACTGAAATCTTTTAACAATACTATTTCTTTACAATTATGACTAGTATATTGCATCACTAGCCATGTATGATTACCACAAACGATTAGATTATACTATAAAAACACCTTTAATTCTGTAAAAAAAATATTTTTTTACCTAAAAATCACCTAAGTATGACGACTTCATGCATTTATATCTTGTCATAAAAGTAATTAATCTTATTTTTGTAACTATTAAGTAGATAAAAGACACATGATTAGGAATGTAGAATCCTAAACAATTTAGCTACTTTATAAATAATATATATTTCATGTAATAATACTTTAACAAACACGACTATAGAAATCTAATGTACTACATACTAGATATAGTAATATTGTAGTTATATAAACATATAGTTATGTGCAGACTGTATTGTACAACTTAATAAATTAAAAACGTTTTAATAACACAATGGAAAATCTCACAGAAATAGAAATACCTAAAGAAAATCAGTTCATTATCTTATGGCACCATTCTAATGAATTCGTGGTCATGAAATCTAGCACCACTTTTCAAAAAGTAAAAGAATATATCACCGAAAAACATAAGACTTTATCTGATGATAAAAAAGCAGTAACGGTACTAACAGGAGCAAGAAAGTTCTATCACGCTAATGCTGAAGATGAATTCTATTTTAAACGCTCTCCTAGATCCAAAACACCTTCAAGAACAACTCCAGAAGAGAAAAAGTTTTTAGCCCGTAGAAAACGTATTGAACAATGGTTAGCAGACAGACATCGCTTTATTAACCTTACAGCTTTAGAAAAATCTATTAGCGCTCCTAAAGGGCTAATTCAAAAATTCGTAAAATATGACACGCGAATTGCTGACAAATGGATAGACCCAATATATTCAGTATTAAAAGAATTTAATTCTTTCAAATTATAATCGTAATCTATACGATAATTACATAAACAGGGTTCATTGAAACGATTAAGAATTGCTAATAAAGTATTATACTTTATTAGCAATTCTTAATCGTTTTTGTACTCATACTAACTAGTAATCATTCCATATACCATCAATATTTCTCAAAAAATTGGGTTATAATAAAGCGCTCTAAAATTAAAATAACTTCGTTATTCAATTTCCGTTCATACTTCACAAATTTTTGCAATGTACCTTTAGTGATTCCAACTTCTCTTTCTATAGCTTGATAGTTTAATAAACTACTGTTTTTAATGAGCCAGTTTTCTATATCCTCTCGTTTCATAGTAGTATTCAATTTGATTTGTGTTTTTTTCCGTATACTTTGTTATAGCCAAATGTAACTAGACAACCCACATACGCGCAAACACCATTACTCTTGATTCTAGGAAAACCGACTCGGTTTTCACGGAAAACATAGTACTAAAAAAATAAGGTAACTCAATAAAAAACAAAGGATTACCCCCTGAAAAACAAGAATACACTAGTGATTTTCAATTTCGAAATGTTTTACATAAAAAACGTGTTAAAATAGCGTTTTTATCTCATATTAGTGAGTTCATTAATGTATTGAGAAGGATACATTCCTGTCTTTTTAAGGAATGCTTTTGAAAAAGCCTCAGAAGTATTAAAACCAATTTCTTGTGCAATCGCTTTAATCGTATATTGAAAGAAGACAGGGTTATTTTTTAATTGCTCGATTGCATATTCTATTCTAAGATCATTTATATATTGTGTATAACTTTTCTTTTTATACAAATTAATTATTCTAGACAAATACTTACTATTCGTTTTCAAATGGCCAGCCAATACTCCAAGAGTAATATTATGCGTTAAAAAACCATAATTCTGTTCAAAAACGCATAGGGCATTTAATATGTTTTGAACTACAAGATCTGAAACATTCGAAGGCTCTTTTATAGAGAGTGGCGGTGTTACTATACTAGATAAAGCATATACCTTTGATTCTGTATTCTCAATCAATAAATGCCTTTCAATAGTTTCGGTGAACATGATTTCATAATCCCCACTAGAAATCTCTCCTGATTTCAACAATTGGTCTAAAATTTCTTTTCTCCGTTCTAAATCCATTAGTAATATAACTTTAAAGGGGCACTATTGACCCCTAAGTAGGTTTTAAAAGTAATCATAGCTAAACTATTAAAATAACGGTTTATAAATTAAATTTAGAATAAAAACGAAATATCAACTAGAAGACTTCAGTAGTAATCACTTTTTAGAAAGTCAACTACCTCGAGAATTAAACTCCACAATGTGGATTAAACTTTAGCCAAATTCAACACTTCGCTTAATAACAGTTCTAAAGCTTTATGAACGGCTTTTCCTATAGTACGTTCCCGTTGGTTACTAAATATAAATTTTTCTGAGATTACAGTTTCTGGTGTGGCTATAGCGATAAAAACGGTTCCTACCTCTGCATCACCATCACCTTTATCTGGTCCAGCATTACCTGTTGTTGCAATTGCATAATCACTATTAAATTTCTTTTGCACCCCTATTGCCATAGCCTCTACCACTTCATGACTAGTAACAGTATGCGCTTTAATAAGCTCCGGGGACACTTCTAAAACATTAACCTTAGATTCCGTAGCATAGGCAACGACCCCACCTTTGAAATACGCAGATGCCCCCGCATGAGCAGCAAGTAAATGCGCTATTTTTCCTCCTGTACAACTTTCAGCTACTGCAATAGTTTTAGCATTCTCTTTTAATACTCTTCCTATACTAATTTCGATGGCCTCATCATCACCATACCCAATAATAGCCTCTTCTATACGTTCTTGTATTTGCGCTACAGTGTTAATAATCGCTTGCTCCAATATTTCTTTATGTACTCCCCTAGCAGAAAGTCGTAATCGTACTTTACCAAAATTGGGCAAATAGGCTAGTTTCAAATATTCAGGCATTCCATTTTCAATATCCTCTATACGTTGCGCTATAGTACTTTCTCCCAATCCATACGTAAGTATTGTTTTATGGAGAATATAAGGCCTTTCAAACTTTTGTTGTAGCCTAGGTAAAACCTCATTCAGCATTAATCCTTTCATTTCAGAAGGAACTCCAGGCATAGATACAAAAACTGTATTGTCTTTTTCAAACCACATCCCAGGGGCAGTTCCAAAATTATTCATCAACACGGTAGCAGTACGAGGAACTAATGCTTGTAATTTGAGCGTCTCAGGCATTGGAGTATGCTTTACATAACTTGCATAAATATTTTGTACATGCACTAATACTTCAGAATCAGGAATAAGGATATCATCAAAATATTCACATAAAGTATGCTTCGTGATATCATCTTTAGTAGGCCCCAGTCCACCTGTAATTAAAACAATATCTGCACGTTGTTTGGCCTCTTCTAGTGCGCTAAGAATATGCTGTTTTTCGTCTTGAATAGAACTGATCTGATACACATCGATGCCCACCTTATTCAATTCTTGTCCCATGAATGCAGAATTAGAATCTACAATCTGTCCGATAAGAATCTCATCTCCTATCGTAATAATCTCTGCTAACATAAATTATTCAAAGTCTGCTCTCAACTCTTTTATTGCATTAGTAATCGTCTCTTCAATATGATTTACAACCGGTTGAATCTCTGTTCCTGCAGTGTTTTTTTTAGACCAAGACTCCACTTGTTTTATTTGCTTCAACAAATCAATTCCAAAAGACTGTAAATTTGGTTTCATTTTATGCGCACATTGGTACGCTGCTTTTGGATCATCCGATGCTACTGCCGTAACCATGTTTTGTAAATCTGTCGGAATTTCTTCCAAAAAAGCTTGTACTAATATTGCAGTAAACTCTTCGTCTCCGCCAGATAACTCATGTATACTTTCTAAACTATATTTTTTAGCCATTACTTAACACGTATTGAAAATAACTGTTCATTTTTTATAAACCCAGTCAAAATATCACCATCTTTTACACTACTTACTCCAGCTGGGGTTCCTGTAAAGATAACATCTCCAATCTTTAAAGTGAAATATTTTGACACATATTCTATCAATTCATCTATTTTCCACAACATCATTTTTGTATTTGCCTGCTGAACAATAGTAGTATTTTTTTCTAGTCTAAAATCAATATCATTAGGATCTCCAAGAGTACCTTTATCTAGCCAATCCCCTATAACTGCTGCTCCGTCAAACGCTTTTGCCTTTTCCCAAGGCAATCCTTTTTCTTTTAATTGTTCTTGTAAATCCCTAGCTGTAAAATCAATCCCAAGACCAATTTGATCATAATATTTATGTGCGAATTTTTTATCAATATGCTTCCCCACCCTATTGATTTTCACCAAAACCTCGACTTCATGGTGTACATTATTCGAAAAATCAGGAATAAAAAAAGGCTGTTTCTTCAGCAAGATTGAAGTATCTGGCTTCATAAAAACAACAGGTTCTGTAGTCCTCTCACTATGAAGTTCAGCGATATGATCCGTATAATTACGGCCTATACAAATAAGTTTCATGATATCATTATTTACGACACACTCAAACATCAAGTATCTTAAATACGTTTTGCTTGAAATGTTATTGCATACTCTTAAAATACAATAGAATATCTACTACCCTTATAATTTAAGACTATTATTTAGCTTTCGAAGACGTATTGCCGTTAATACTTTTTTAGTATATAAAGGAAAGTCTGCATTCTGAATCCACCCAAAATAACCAGGTTCACTATCTAAAATTTCTTCTACTAGTTTCCCATTATGTTTTCCAAAAGAAAACACTTCTTCTCCATCTTCATTATAGGCTATAAACCCTGCAAAGTCCACAAACTGCTTCCTGGCACTAAATGTGGCTAAAAATTTAGCATCATTTTCCAACTCAGGATACCGATCTAATTGTGACTTCAGAATTTCATAAGTTGCATTAGTATCGACTGCGGCAGAATGCGCGCCTTCCAAATCTTTATTGCAGTAAAACTTATAGGCTGCCGATAATGTACGCTGTTCCATTTTATGAAAGATCGTTTGTACATCAATTGCCACAGTACTTTTCATATCAAAGTCTATATCTGCCCTAAGTAATTCCTCAGCTAATAATGGAATATCAAATCGGTTAGAATTAAACCCTCCAAGGTCACAACCTTTGATCATATCATAAACAGTACTTGATAAATCATTAAATGTAGGTTCATTGGCTACTTTCTCATCAGTAATACCATGTATTGCAGTCGTCTCTGGAGGAATTGGTATCCCTGGATTAACCAACCAGGTTTTACTTTCCTTATTTCCATTTGGAAAAACTTTCAATATTGAAATCTCTACGATGCGATCTTTAGAAATATTAATCCCTGTCGTTTCTAGATCAAAGAAACATAACGGTTTTTTTAATATGAGTTCCATAATTAATTTGTGTTACTCAAAGATACGCAGGTATTCTTCAAATACTAAAAAACGATCTCTAATTTTAACACTTGTTAACAATTTATAACATGTACAAAAACATTATCTGCAAATTTTTTGGTCACCGCTTCACTTCTTTCATCATATTGAATTCGGATAGAATTATCGAATGCACGCACTTCTAATATTTTTATTTCACTACTTAATGCTAACCCGATTTCCGATACATATTTTAAAAAGGAAACCGATCCATCATTCACCGCTACTAATTTACAAATCATACCTTCTTCCAATGAGGATAATGTAACCTTAGGTACAATTGCATATTCACCTTTAGCATTCGGAATCACTTCGCCATGAGGGTCTTTTTCTGGAAAGTCCATAAAACGATCTAGCTCATCAACTAATTTTTCAGATTTAATATGCTCTAACTGTTCCGCTACTTCATGCACTTCATCCCATGTGAAATTAAGATAATCACATAAAAAAGTTTCCCACAAGCGATGCCTTCGTATTAATTTTAATGCTATTGCAGCTCCCTCTTCTGTAAGTTCTAGCTTACCATACTTCTCACTAACCACATACCCCTTAGACTTTAATTTCTTGACCATGTGATTTGCCGAAGCAGGTGCAACATTCATATACTCTGCTAATTGATTGTTTCCTACCGTCGCTAGACCATCATCAATAAGCAGTTGAAATAGCGCTTTCAAATAATCTTCCTCACTTTTTGTTAAATTAACCTTGTTTAATTTGTTAGTCATAACTAACTTTTTTAGTTTTGCATTTATTAAAAACAAAAATACTAAACCTAATGCAATTTAAACGCATCGTCTTATTTACTTTTTTAAATATCTCATTTCTAGTAAGTACACTTGCTCAAGAATCAGAAAAACCTGCACCGTTGGTTACTGATCGCCCTGATCAAACAGAATCACCTACGGTAGTTCCAAAAGGAACTATTCAAATTGAAACTGGTGCTTTTTTCGAAGAAAATGAAATTGACAATAATATCACTGAAAAAGCAATGACATTCAATACTGCATTATTACGGTACGGTGTATTGGATAATCTAGAATTAAGAGTAGGATGGGATTTCACAGAAATACGCACCGAAATCAATGGTATCGAACAATCTGATATCGCCAGTGGTTTAAAGCCCTTACTATTAGGTGCTAAAATTGCTATTTCAAAAGAAAAAGGATGGTTACCTGAGATCGGTTTTCTAGGTCACCTTTATTTACCTTTTACTGCAAGTAGCGATTTTAGACCAGAAACTACAGGTGCCGATTTTAGATTTTCATTAGCACATACATTAAGTGAAAAATCCAGTCTTGGGTATAATCTGGGTGCAGCATGGGGAGATGATTCTCCAGAGATAGCTTACGTATATACACTGGTCTATGGATATAGCATCACCGATACCTTTGGAGTATATGCAGAACTTTATGGGGATTTTCCTGAAAACACTAAAGCTAACCATTTATGGGATGCTGGAGTTACCTACCTAATCACAGATACAATACAGCTAGATGCTACAGTCGGTTCTGAAATTACCGATGGACAACAATTACTATTGAGTGCAGGAATTAGTATTCGATTACCTAAATAAAGTAGTTGATGGTTGTCAGTTGATCGTTGTTGGTTGTTGGTTTTAAATTTGGTATCCTGAACTCATCACTTTTATGATCTTGTTTTCAAAATGATTAAAATATATTTTAAAATAAACACAAATAAAATGAAAAAAATTACACTTCTACTCCTCTGTATAGTAGCATTAGTCTCTTGTAAAAAAGAGGTCAAAGACAAAAATGCTAAATTAAATGTCGTCACTACAACTTCAATGCTTACAGATCTAGTGGCAACCATTGGCGGTGATGCTATTACCTTGAATGGCTTAATGGGAAGTGGTGTAGATCCTCACTTATATAAAGCTAGCGAAGGCGATGTTACCAAATTAATGAATGCTGATATTATTATCTATAACGGCTTACACCTAGAAGGTAAACTTGTAGAAGTTTTTGAAAAAATGGAACATCAAAATCACAAAACAATTGCCGTTGCTGATGGTATTAACAAAAACAACTTTATTAGTTCTGAATACTTTGCGTCTAGTTACGATCCTCATATTTGGTTTGACATCAATATTTGGAAACAGGTAACACAATTTACCATAACAGCATTACAAGAAGCTGATCCTAAAAATGCAGAGTTATTTGAAACTAATGGAAAAGAATATCTAGCGACACTTTCTGCTTTACACAAAAAAGTAGCCAATACTATAGCGACACTACCTAAAGAACAACGTATCTTAGTCACCGCACATGATGCATTCAATTATTTTGGTAAAGCTTATGATTTTAATGTAGTGGGATTACAAGGATTGTCTACAGCCACAGAGGCTGGTGTACAAGATGTACAAAAATTAGCACATTTCATCATCGAGAATAAAGTAAAAGCTATTTTTATAGAGAGTTCTGTTCCCAAACGAACTGTAGAAGCGTTACAAGCATCAGTACAGTCAAAAGGACACGATCTTAAAATTGGAGGTACATTATACTCTGATGCACTAGGAAATCCTGGCACACCAGAAGGCACTTATGCCGGAATGTTTGAATATAATGTGAACACTATAATAAACGCATTACAATAAAATACCATCTGAATACTTAGTACTGGTATCTCAATACTCAAACTTATGACTATAGAAATTCAAAATCCTACATCCAAAAGTACAGGGGCTCCTATTCAAAAAGACACCCCTATTGCGGTCCGTATTGATGATCTTACAGTAGCGTATAATTACAAGCCGGTGTTATGGGATATTGATCTTAGTATTCCCGAAGGGGTTTTAATGGCTATTGTAGGTCCCAATGGTGCTGGAAAATCGACATTGATAAAATCTATATTAGATATTATTGAGCCGATAGCAGGTAGTGTTAAAATCTATGGAAAACCATATTCCAAACAACGCGCTTTGGTAGCTTATGTTCCTCAAAAAGGAAGTGTAGATTGGGACTTTCCGACTACAGCATTAGATGTAGTGCTTATGGGTACGTATGGTAGTTTAGGATGGATTAAGCGACCCGGTAAGAAAGAAAAAAAAGCAGCATTAGAAGCTTTAGAGAAGGTAGGAATGCTACCCTTCAAAAATCGTCAAATCAGTCAATTATCCGGAGGACAACAACAACGTATTTTTTTAGCTAGAGCTTTAGTACAAAACGCAGCAATTTATTTTATGGACGAACCTTTTCAAGGTGTAGATGCTACAACGGAAAAAGCTATTATCAATATCTTAAAAACGTTGAGAAAAGCTGGAAAAACAGTGATTGTAGTACATCATGATTTACAAACTGTACCTGAATATTTTGATTGGGTTACTTTTCTTAATGTAAAGAAGATTGCTACTGGGCCTGTAAAAGACATTTTCAATGATGATAATTTAACCAAAACTTATGGCATTAACTATAAGGTCAGTATACAACAGTAATAGTTGATGGTTGATGGTTGATGGTTGATGGTAAAATAAATCCTTCTTAGAAAACCAGAGCAGTAACGTGAAAACATTAGACGCAAATAGTTCGAAAAATAACTATATGTACTTACATTAGATTTAACTAAAAAAACACCCTATTTAAGCTATATTAAACTGACAACAAACAACTGACAACTATCAACTAAATTCATGAACATTACAGAATACATAACCCTACTATTCACAGATTACACTTTACGCACAATCACGCTGGGAACAGCTATACTTGGAGCGATTTGTGGAATGCTGGGTAGTTTTGCTGTACTTCGAAAACAAAGTTTACTAGGAGATGCTATTTCACATGCTGCATTGCCTGGTATTGCCATTGCATTCTTAATCACGGGTACTAAAGACAATACACTATTACTTATTGGAGCCTTAGTTAGTGGGCTTATTGGAGCATTTTGGATTCGGGGCATTACTAGAAACACACATCTTAAATCAGATACTGCATTAGGATTGATTTTATCTTTATTTTTTGGGTTTGGAATGCTATTACTTACCTATATTCAAAAACAACCCAATGCAAATCAAGCAGGATTAGAAGATTATTTATTTGGACAAGCCGCTACTTTATTACTCAATGATGTATGGTTAATGGCTATCGTAACAGCAATTTGCTTGGTGATACTCCTTCTTTTTTGGAAAGAACTTAAAATGCTCTTATTTGATGAAGAGTATACGAAAACCTTAGGCTTCAATACTCGATTTTTAGATATTTTAATCACCACTTTTATTGTAGTTGCTATTGTTATGGGGCTACAAACTGTTGGAGTCGTACTAATGAGTGCAATGCTATTAGCTCCAGCAGCGGCAGCAAGACAATGGACCAATAGTCTGGGAGTCATGGTGATCTTGGCAGCTATATTTGGAGCAGTATCCGGAACCATAGGCACTGCTATTAGCGCTAGCCACAATCACTTATCTACGGGACCCGTAATCGTACTTATTGCGGCTGTTTTTGTACTCGTCTCTTTTATTTTTTCACCTAGCAGAGGGTTATTATTTAGAGAGATTCGATTTCGAAAAAACAGAACCGATTTAGAATTACACAAAACCTTATCGTTTATGTTTTCCATTGCTAATGCCCATGAAGACATTGCTCACCCCCATGCCATAAAAATATTAAATAACTTTCAAGGATATACGAAAAGAACATTACAACAATTAGAACTTAAAAACTATGTCACTATACAAGGCAACATGTGGTCACTAACTCCTTTAGGGTACAAAACCGCTGCTAACTTATACAACCAACTCATAACGACTAATGAATAGCGCTCAAATAGAAATACAACTCATTGCCAGTCTTGTGGCCATTGCGTGTGCAATTCCCGGTACGTTTTTAGTCCTACGAAAAATGGCGTTAATTACGGATGCCATTAGCCATTCCATTCTTCCAGGGATTGTTATTGGTTTTTTTATTACTCAAGACCTATCGTCTCCCCTACTTATCATCTTTGCAGCAATAAGTGGTGTACTGACCGTAGTACTTGTAGAATTCATCCAAAAAACAGGCTTAGTAAAGGAAGATACTGCCATTGGCCTAGTCTTTCCTGCCTTATTTAGTATTGGAGTTATCCTTATTGGACAAAATGCCAATGACATACATCTAGATATTGATGTTGTGCTCTTAGGAGAACTTGCTTTTGCTCCCTTTGATCGCTTACTATGGGGCACTACTGATCTTGGCCCAAAATCACTATGGATTATTGGAAGCATTCTAATCATTACCCTAACCTTATTACTAACGTTTTATAAAGAATTAAAATTAAGCACTTTTGACATAGGGCTATCAGCCGCATTAGGGTTTTCTCCTGCGGTAATGCATTATGGGTTAATGACCGTTGCTTCGATAACTACAGTAGGAGCATTTGATGCCGTAGGTGCAATTTTAGTAATTGCACTTATGATCACTCCATCAGCGAGTGCATATTTATTGACTAAAGATCTCAAAAAAATGCTTGTTCTGTCTATAATTTTTGGAGTTGCTAGCGCAATTATTGGATATTGGATAGCACATGGTCTAGACACTTCAATATCAGGATCCATGACGAGTGTACTCGGAGTTATATTTTTCATCATATATCTTTTTGCTCCAGAAAAAGGCTATTTTTCTGTGCGGTATCGCAGAAAACAACAGCGACTAGAAGTATCACTGCTTACTTTTTTAGTACACCTTCAAAATCATGAAGATGACGAAACCGAGCGCCATGTACAACATCTTAATGAACATATCAATTGGCAACAAGTACGCTCTAAATCTGTCCTTGAATTAGCATTAAAAAATAATATGATTGTAATCCATAATGATAGTATTACACTAACTAAAAAAGGAAAGAGTTTCACCAAAAAAGCTATCGATTATATCGTCACAGATAAAGATGCTAAAATCGAGGCCATGAAAGATCGTTTCTTTTTATTTAGAGGATAATACTAAAAAACCTTAACCATCTCGATGATTGCATTGACATAAAAACACATTATTAAATGAAAATTAGTAAAACACATTATTTCATTTTTTTTATATTCTCAACAGTCTTCACTATATCTGCTCAAGAAACCGCTGTTCGATTGATTGAAGAGGTACAAAAAAAACGCACATTGTTATTCATTCAAAATGACTCTGAAACAGAGAAAAGTATATTTTTAAAAGTGAATCCCAATGGGTATCGTAAAAGTGCACAACGCCCTGTACTCAAAATGATTCCATCCAAAAGCAAGATTCATGTCATGACCCTAATCCCATTAAAAGATAGTATCTCTACTTACACCCACACCCTTATTGTTAATGAAGAATTACGAAATATTAATGGGCGATAATATGTTACCTGTTACAATTTAAGTTAATACATCAATTCAATTTCTTTAAGATTAAATTCTTCATGAATATCATCTTCTAACCATACTTGTAACTTCCCACTAACAGAAACTCCTTTAATAATTCCAGCAAACAACGCGCCTTCTTTATTTTTAAACGTAGACGGTTTATCATTACGAAATAACACGTATTCATACGCTATTTTAAGAGTTTCGTAATAGGCTGGATTTAATTTTGAGAATTGATCTAAGAGCGCATCTAAAACCAATGAGAGTAGTTCATCCATAACCACGTGGCGCCCTAAGATTTGCTGTAAAGATGCCGCTCTAGGCAAATCCCGAAACTCCATTTGATTACAATTGATTCCTATCCCTATCACCACACCTGCTAATCTGCCATCTGTGATGATGTTTTCTATTAAAATGCCACAAATTTTTTGTTTATCTGACATAATGTCGTTTGGCCATTTAATCATCAATCCAGGTATTTGATACGAATGCAATGCGGTATGTACGGCATAAGACACTGCCATCGAAATAAAGAATTGATCCTGAAGTGTAACCTCTTGAATTGGTATAAAAACACTAAAGGTCAGATTCTCACCGGAATTACTACTCCATCGAGTTCCCATCTGTCCTTTTCCGACAAACTGTTTTTTAGCAACTACACAAACAGGAACTCTAAATTGTTCTGCTTTATATAGTGCTTTTAAAAAGGTGTTTGTGGAATCAATGGCATCAACTTTGATTATACGCATACAAAAGGTGTGAAAGTTTTACAAATCTCAGGTAAATAGAGAGATTAAAATCATAAAAAGTAATAACTTTACGCAAATTAAAAAAATGAATGACTAAAAAAGAAATTAATACCGATCAATTAATCACTGAGATCATAAAAGGTATTGAAAACGTAAAAGGGAATGACATTACTATCCTAGACTTACGAGACATCGAAAATACAGTATGCAACTATTTTATAATTTGCAATGGTTCTTCGAATACTCAGGTAAATGCAATTGTCAGTTCTGTTCAAAAAACAGTAAGTAAGGCATTACAGGATAAGCCTTGGCATGTAGAGGGTAGTGAAAATGCAGAATGGATACTTATTGATTATGTAAATGTTGTTGTACATGTATTTCAAAAACACATCAGAGAGTATTATGATATTGAAGGACTTTGGGGAGATGCCAAAATCACTTCAATACAAACAAATCATTAAGAATCAAGAAAGAGGAATCGTAAATGGCTAAAGATAAAAATAAATTGGACTCAAATAAAAAACCAAAATTTAGTGCATATTGGATTTATGCGATCATCGTCGTAGGATTTCTAGCACTTAACTTCCTAGGAAGCAGCAGTTGGGGAACTTCTCCAAAAACAACACCTTCAGATTTTAATAATTTCCTCCGTAAAGGCGAAGTCGAAAAAGTAGTAATTGTTAATCGACGGGAAGCTAAAGTGTTTTTAACTACAGATGCCAAAAATTTAGACAAACATAAAAGCAAAAAAGGAAATTCTTTTTTATTAGCGGCAAACAACGAACCTGATTATCAGTTTGAATTTGGAGATTTACAAAATTTCGAAAATCAAATTTCGAAAATTAAAAGTGAAGATGGTGTACGTACCCAAGTTATTTACGATACTGAAAGTAATGTCTGGGGTGAAATCCTGATTACTTTACTTCCTTTTGCGTTAATTATTGGAGTATGGATCTTCATTATGCGTAGAATGAGCGGCGGCGGCGGTGGCGGTGCTGGCGGACAAATTTTCAATATCGGAAAATCAAAAGCAAAATTATTTGATGAAAATATTGATGTTAAGACATCATTTGCTAATGTCGCTGGACTTGAAGGTGCTAAAGAAGAAGTACAAGAAATCGTTGATTTCTTAAAACACCCAGAAAAGTATACTGCATTAGGAGGTAAAATTCCTAAAGGAGCCTTACTAGTAGGCCCTCCTGGAACAGGTAAAACATTATTAGCTAAAGCAGTTGCTGGAGAAGCTAAAGTTCCATTCTTCTCATTATCTGGTTCTGATTTTGTTGAAATGTTTGTTGGTGTAGGTGCTTCTAGAGTACGCGATTTATTCAAACAAGCCGCAGAAAAATCACCAGCCATCATCTTTATTGATGAGATTGACGCAATTGGTCGAGCTCGAGGGAAAAGCAATTTTTCAGGATCTAATGATGAAAGAGAAAATACATTAAATCAATTACTGACAGAAATGGATGGTTTTGCAACCAACACCAATGTCATTGTAATTGCTGCTACAAACCGAGCAGATGTGTTAGATAAAGCATTAATGAGAGCTGGTCGTTTTGACCGTCAAATTTTTGTTGACCTACCCGACATTAGAGAACGTAAAGAGATCTTTGATGTACATTTAAAACCCCTAAAAAAGGTAGAAAATGAATTGGATACTGAGTTTATGGCAAAGCAAACTCCAGGGTTCTCTGGAGCAGATATTGCCAATGTATGTAATGAAGCTGCATTGATTGCCGCTAGAAAAGGGAGTAAAGCTGTAGGAAAACAAGATTTCTTAGACGCAGTTGATCGAATTGTAGGAGGATTAGAAAAGAAAAATAAAATCATAACTCCAGATGAAAAACATGCTATTGCAATCCATGAAGCAGGACATGCTACAGTAAGTTGGATGCTAGAGCATGCTTCACCCTTAGTCAAAGTAACGATTGTTCCTCGAGGACAATCATTGGGAGCTGCATGGTATTTACCAGAAGAACGCCTTATTGTACGTCCAGATCAAATGTTGGATGAAATGTGTGCTACCTTGGGTGGGCGTGCCGCAGAAAAAGTAATTTTTAATGAGATTTCTACAGGAGCTCTAAGTGATTTAGAAAAAGTAACGAAACAAGCGAGAGCAATGGTTACTATATATGGGTTAAATGATAAAATTGGAAATTTAACGTATTATGATTCTTCTGGACAAAGCGAATACAATTTTAACAAGCCTTATAGTGAGCAAACTGGTGAGCTTATAGACCAAGAAATTTCTAATATCATCGAACAACAGTACCAACGTGCTATTGCTCTATTAGAATTACATAAAGACAAATTAATAGAACTAGGTGATGTATTGTTGGAGAAAGAAGTTATCTTTAAAGACAATTTAGAAACTATATTTGGAGAACGTCCATTCGGAAAAAAAGAAGAAACTATTGTAGATCCTGTATAATATTAGGAAAACACATACGTTTATATAGAGCATCCCAAAATAGTAGTTTATAAAAAATCTTAACCTTACTTTAAAGTAAGGTTAAGATTTTTTATATATTTGATATCATTGTTTATACTATAACTACCAATCTGAAGCAACACATGAGTCTATTTAGAAAACTATTTTTCTCAAAATCTAAATCAGACGAGACCAAAGAAGATCTTCAGACACAGGCTCGTAGCAAGTACATGCCCGAAATTAACCTTCCCATTGATGAAAGTTTTATGTTTAACTTTAAAAAAAATGGAGGTAAATTCTTATACTGTGATTCTGAAGATGAAGTATTAGATGCTTTTGACAAGATTTTACTAGAAAATGACTGGTATGAAAAAAACGTCTGCTGCTTTGACATCAACTTATCGCATCGTTTTACAGGGTATAACCTCAACTTTGCTGCTACTGCCAATACTGCTGATTTCTTTTTTGCAAGCTGCGAATATTTAATTGCGGATAGTGGTGCTATTTTAATTTCCTCAAATCAATTACGAGAAAAAAAAATGCATGAACTTCCAGATGATTTTATCATCCTAGCCTCGACGAGTCAACTCGTGCAGAATATTGGCGAAGGGCTAAAAGGGATTAAAGAAAAAAACAAAAATGCTATTCCTTCTAATATCACTACCATAAAAAATTTCGAACCTCAAAAAGAAAAAGACTTTATGAGTTATGGAAATACCACTAAAAATTTATATTTGTTGCTGCTAGAAGATTTATAATCTATGAAGGAATTATTAACGAGGTCTTTATCTGGATTTCTATATGTTGCCGTGGTACTTGCAGCTATGTTTACTCACCAGTATATATTTATAGGCGTATTTTTAATTTTTGGTTTGATTTGTATTTACGAATTTCAAAAACTTATTCATTTAAATAGCCTTTGGTTATATCCCTTATTTATCATATTGGTATTTAGTTTCAATTTTTTACCCTTACCTAGATATATGATATGGAGTATTCTAGGCATAACACTAGCCACACAATGCTTTTTGATTAAAGATCTACTGACGATCAGAATCATCCCAATGTTTGAAAAAAAGAAATACATCACTAGCATTTGCTATATCATTACTTCAATTGTATTTTTAATCCAAATCCCTAAATACGATAATGGGTATAACTATATGATAGTTGCTGGTAGTTTTTTAATGATTTGGACCAATGACACTTTTGCATATCTGGTTGGCAAACAATTTGGCAAACATAAATTACTAGAACGCATATCTCCAAAAAAAACAATAGAAGGTTTCTTAGGTGGGTTAGTATTCACATTAGTAGCGGGATACCTTATTTCAATATTTACAGATACATTATCTAGTATTTCTTGGTGCATTATCAGTGTAATAATGAGTATATTTGGTACACTAGGAGACTTGATACAATCCAAATTCAAGAGACAAGCTGGAGTAAAAGACAGTGGTACAATTATGCCTGGGCATGGAGGTATCTTTGACCGTTTGGATAGTGTTATATTTGCGAGCCCATTTTTATATCTATTTTTACAAATTTTGACGTATGTTTCATAAAGAAGGTTATAAAATTATTACGATTACGATCATATCGTTATTGATACTTAATAGTATCTCTTATGCATTTATCATTAGCAATATTGGGCACACTATAGTATCTATATTTAGTCTTGTCGTATTGGCTCTTATTTTACAATTTTTCAGAAACCCAAAACGAGATACACAAGTTAGTGATACTACTATCGTATCTCCTGTAGATGGAAAAGTAGTTGTTATTGAAGAAGTATTTGAAAAAGAATATTTTAAAGAAAAAAGACTACAAGTTTCTGTCTTTATGTCTCCTATTAATGTACATGTTACACGGCATCCTATTAATGGAAAAGTAGCCTACAGTAAATACCACCCGGGTAAATACTTAGTGGCATGGCATCCTAAAGCTTCCGAAGAAAACGAAAGAACTACAGTAGTCGTTAAAAACGATAAAGTTGCAGTATTGTATCGTCAAATTGCAGGAGCATTAGCCAAACGAATTGTAAACTATGCCAAAGAAGAAGAAACAGTAATTCAAGGAACAGACAGTGGATTTATAAAATTTGGATCTCGAGTAGATCTATACTTACCTATTGGAACTCCATTAGAGGTTACCCTAAATCAAAAAGTAAAAGGAGGAGAAAACGTTATTGCTAAAGTATAGTACTGTATGACTGAACAAGAAATAAATGCTGCATTTAGAATTGCTGTAGATCGTGCTAATAGCACAAAACTACAGCTACCCTCTGATGTGATGTTATATTTTTACGCATATTATAAGCAAGCAACACAAACCGAAGAGTTTTACAAACCTGCTCCCGAGGGAACTAATGATCTTAGAAATGCCTTTAAACTCAATGCTTTATTTCAAGTAAAAAATTTAACTCCATTAGAAGCTAAATTAGAATATATGAGATTAGTTGAACAGTATATCACAGATTGACCGTAAAAACCCATTTTTCAGATTTGATTCCCTATAAAGTGAATTCTTTTCTTATGTGAATCAGAAATAGCACTCCCCTATTTCTTGTAGATATTGGAGTGGCGTCTAGTATTGATATGTTAATAAAATCTGAAGACTATACTCCTAAATAAATATGATTCATCAGGTTCAACACCACTTCCACAAAAAAATCACATAATACTGCTACGCTTTTTAAGCTCATATTTTTAATTTAATAGTTATTTTTTTATTAAGCAATAGTTATACCTATTTAAGCATAACTACCACATGTCGACTAGCTTTTAATGACACAGATAATCTAAATCCTCCGTCGAATACTCTCGTGGTAACTTTTTATAGTTATAAAATAAAGCAGGTGTACTATCAACCCCCTGTATATCAATCCAACCCGAATGTTTTTTCAATAGTTCAGTATATCGTTCTACTTTATTTGGATCGGATACTGCCACAGACCAACCTTTAATCTGCTCAGCTGTATAATGATCAAAAAAGGACACAAACCGCTTCATAAAGAATTCGGTGTCAAGGGTTTCATAAGCATCAAGCATATTCATTGCGATAGCATGTCCAGCTGTATCTTCTGGATGTGCTAAAATAATCTGTTCTATACGTGTATTCTGCTTGGTTTGTATCATCGCTAATAAGTTTTTCTGTTCCTCAATACAAGGAGTGCATGTAGGACTAAAAACAACAGTAATTACTTGTTTCGCTTCTGGATTTCCTATAAGTATCGTTTCAAAATTGGGTTTCGAAATCACTTGTTCACCGCCCATCAATAGTTGCATTACCTTAGGATTAAACTTTAATTGGTTATACTCGTAACGCACCTTTTCATTAGTCTGATCGTAATATTTTTCAATAAACGGCTTTAAAAACAAGTAGCCAGATACAAGTAGCGCAAATAATAAAACATGTTTGGTAATAGCTGGTGTCAAAAAAGTTGTAATCATGCTTACATCCCATAATCCTACTCCAGCAATGAACAATAAGAATACTGCGGCTTGTACATATAAACACAAAGGGCACCATTGCTTTGCAACTGCATATTGATAATATATAGAATATAAACTAATAGGAAGTGCGACACAGGACATCGTAAAAATTAAACTACTACTAATCGCCGTTGGAAACAGCAAAAAAGTTAAAAACATAAACGAAAAAGTGATAAATCCTACCTCAGTAAGCGAAACTCCTTTTATAGTAGCAGCATTAGATCCTAAAATCGCATCACAACTTTTTTTGCTCTCCTCTTTTTTAGCGGTACATAGTTGTTTTACAAACGTATTATTTTTATTAAAAAACCGAATCATTAATAAGGTACATACACCTAATCCCAAAGCGGCACATAACAATCCCGCATAATTATACAGATCCCTATGCGCTACATACTGTTGTATACTTAACCCTACGCCTAGTATCGAAGATACAATCATAAATAAATACTTGGCCATGGATAGCGGTAATGATGTACTCGATTGAATCGAAATCCCATCAGTATCTAGTGCCATGACACTACCTGACCATTGTTTTAAAAAATCTTCTTTTGTTTCCTTTTCAATTTGATGTTTCTCATTAATAAAATGCACATGATTGTCATCTGCTTTTTCTGCCAATAAAAACATCCCGTTATTGGCCGAAAGATGCACAATAAAAGGAGAAGGCAAATCATTCTTTAATTGCTCATAATTAGCTTGTATAGCAAGCGTGTCTACTCCATTTTTTTTTAGTGCAAAATCAAACGCTGCGAAAGAAGGATAATGTGGATGGTTTTGTATTTTTTGCGTGATCTCCTCATTTTTAGTAAAAGACAATCTTTTAAATAATAAACGAAAAACCTCTTCTGCATTATTAGAAACTAACTTTCTATGGATTGCTATTGATATCATAAATAAGCCTTTTAAAATGATTAATTGTGTAGTAAATGCATTTAAAGGTACTAACTTCTACCTACTATTAACCTTCACTTTTTAGATTTTTAGTCATTGACATCAAACCTTGAGTGAACGGTTCATGATAGCTAATGGTTGACAGCACTACGTTGTCTAAAATAGTATCAAAAAAATAAATAGGGAACATCTATACCAATACTATCTTCAATAGCTTCTTTTATAAATACTATTGAAATCGAATTTGAAAGTATACGTTCAAAAAAGAAAAAAGGTCTATTTAAAAAGGAGCTGTAGTTTATCTTATGATACTCTGAAAAATAACACAGCTATTTTAATCTTTTCAAGCCCGTTCCTTGACGTAATCATTGTCGTCCTGTACGATCTCGTACTCGTGTTACTTCATTGTACTTCTCTAGAATGCAGATGACAACCTACATATTCATACTATTGGTATGTTGCTTGATAAAAAGCAACTGATCATACAATAATTAACTGTTTTTTTTTAATTAAATCCAATTGCGAAATGTATTAGTCCAAATGAAATAGGCTAAATATAAAATTTCGCTTATTAATACTCATCCTATTTTAACACTATTCTTTATTTTCATAAAAACAAAAAAATAGAGGTCAGTATTTAAATACTTAACTTTAAGCCAATAAATTTATAGTTTTATGGATATTTTTAAGGGTCAAAATCTTCTAGAGTTCTCTGATCGGTTCAAAACGGATGAAGATTGCAAGGAATACCTAGCTTCAATGAA
>CALFCI010000111.1 GCA_937951135.1 uncultured Aquimarina sp.
ATCAATATTAATAAAGATCTATTATACTGCTAACTGCAACTGCCAACTGAACACTATTCTTGCGTTCCTAAATTCTCGACTGAGCTCGATGTGACAAAACAGTTTCTATTCTCTCTTGTCTCTTGTCTCTTGTCCCTTGTCCCTTGTCCCTTGTCTCTTGTCTCTTGTCTCTTGTCTCTTGTCTCTTGTCTCTTGTCTCTTGTCTCTTAAAAGATATTCACCTCAACTTCTAATTCAATATCGAATGTAGTTTTAACGGTGTCTTTGATTTTTTGAGATAAAATCAGTAATTCTTGTCCGCTTGCATTGCCATAATTGACTAAAACTAAGGCTTGTTGTTTGTGAACTCCTGCATCGCCCCAGCGTTTTCCTTTAAATCCACATTGTTCAATGAGCCATCCTGCGGGTACTTTTACAGTGTTTTCATCTACTGTATAGAATTTGATATTAGGATGTTGTTGTTGGATAGACAAGAACTTCGATTTTGGAAGCAGTGGATTCTTGAAAAAACTACCACTGTTTCCTAGAACTTTAGGATCGGGTAATTTGCTTTTTCGGATATTGATCACCGCGTTTGCGATATCTTGAGGTGTAGGTGTGGTTATCTGTTTTAAAAATAACTCTTCTTCTATAGCTCCGTATTGTGTATTTAGGTTATGGTTTTTAGTCGTTACTCTAAATGTAACCTGTGTAATTATGTATTCTCCTTTTTCAGTATGTTTGAAAATAGAGTTTCTATAGCCAAAATTACACGTTTTGTTGTCAAAGATTTTCTTTTTTCTAGTTTTAATATGTACGGCTTCGCAACTTACAAAAGTGTCTTTGAGTTCTACTCCATAAGCTCCTATGTTTTGAATAGGCGCACTACCAACACAGCCTGGGATTAAAGATAGATTTTCTAGGCCTCCATATCCTTTTTGAATACAGAATTGCACAAAATCATGCCAGTTTTCTCCAGCGTTGGCTTGTACTAATACTGTGGTGTCGGTATCTTTTATGATTGTAATCCCTTTGATTGCAATATGTAATACTAATGCGTCAATATCTTGTGTGAGTAACATATTGCTACCCCCACTTAAGATAAAAAGAGATTGGTTTTGGTGGCTTTTCAATACTTCAATAAGCATCTTATCAGAAGTAATCGCAATGAATGCGGATGCCGCAACATTAATACCAAAGGTATTATATGACTGTAATGATTTTTGATGTTCAATATGCATTTAATTTGGATAGGTTTCTAAGGCTAGTTTTATGATATGAACTGCTTTTTTTAAGTCTTTTCTATTTAATACGTATGCAATCCTAACTTGGTTTTTTCCTCCATTAATACTAGAGTAAAACCCTATTGCTGGGGCTAACATTACAGTTTCGTTATCTACATCAAAAGAATCTAGTATCCATTTTGTGAAATGATTAGCATCTTTAATCGGTAGTTGTGCAATACAATAAAAGGCTCCTCTTGGGGTGCAAACCTGCACTCCAGGAATAGTTTTAAGTTCTGAGATTAAGGTGTCTCTTCGACCTTGATATTTTGCTACAGTTTCTGTGTAATACGATTCTGGAACGTCTAATGCTGCCTCACTAGCAATTTGAGCAAAAGTAGGAGGGCTTAGTCGTGCTTGGGCAAATTTCATAGCTGTCGCCATTACTTCTTTGTTCTTGCTTACCATACAGCCTATTCTTGCACCACACATGCTGTACCGTTTAGATACAGAGTCTATAACAATAGCATGCTCATGTAGATCTTCTTCTTGAAGAATAGAGTAATGTTCCGCATTATCATAAACAAATTCTCTATACACTTCGTCTGAAATCAAAAATAAATCATATTTCTTCGCTAATGTGGCAAGTTGCTTGATTTCTTCTTTACTGTATAAGTATCCCGTTGGATTACCAGGGTTACAGATTAAAATTGCTTTGGTATTGGGAGTAATTAAATTTTCAAAATCTTCAATTTTTGGTAAAGCAAAGCCTGTTTCTATAGACGATAGTACTGGAATTACTTTTACTGTAGATTGTGTAGATAAACTGTAATAATTGGCATAAAAGGGTTCAGGAACAATGATTTCATCTCCTGGGTCTGTAATACTGCCTATAGTGAAAATAAGCGCTTCACTGCCGCCTGCAGTCACTAGAATATCTTTGTAAGACACATTGATGTCATGCTTAGCATAATACTGTGCTAATTTAATACGAAAACTTTCGAATCCGGCAGAGTGACTATATTCAAGTACATCCAAGTTATGGTTGCGTACAGCATCCATAGCTTCTTTAGGAGTTTTAATATCAGGTTGTCCTATATTCAAGTGATAAATGTGCTTTCCCTTTTTAATAGCTTCTTCTGCAAAAGGCTCTAATTTTCGTATTGGGGATTCAGGCATCTTTTTACCTTTATGCGATATTTCGGGCATGTGTTTTTTGTATGTTAAGACTAATGAAATAGGGGTAAAGTTCTTAAAATATCTAAATATAAGTGGTTTTTTTGATAATTTTTATACAAATTGAAGTATTCGTAATTTTAGGCGTGTTATTTTATCTTTTTTGTAAAAAAAAGCTTTTTATTGCTGCTCATGGTAATTAGTTTTTTGCTATCTGCTCAAGAAGGGTTTATTTCTTTACGAAAAAGATAAAAAAAGAGAAGGTTAAATTCGAATTGGTTACTAATCTTATTGTATTGCCAGTTATTGTTAATGAGGTGCCACTTAGTTTAACCCGCGGGTTTAAAGTTTATTTGAGTGATAGAAACTAAAAAAGGCAGATAATATGATATTATCTGCCTTTTGAATGTTGTATAATACTACTTATGGTAGTATTGTACCTTTAATTTTGATAGCTTTTGTTGACTCTGTGGCATTCGAGTAGACTGTTATTGTTTTTCTAATCGGCCCAACTCTCTTGGTGTCATATTTTACTTCAATCGCCCCTGTTGCTCCAGGTGCAATAGGATTTTCAGGTTTTTTAGGAATTGTACATCCGCAACTAGAATATACTCTAGATATGATTAGCGGTGAATCTCCAGTGTTTGTAAATTCAAATTGTCGTACTCCGTTGCTGCCTTTAGCGATTTCGCCATAGTCAATAACATCAGTTTTAAATTCTATTGCTGCTTGAGCATTCATGGTTAGTCCTAAAAGGGCCATGCAGAAAATCAAGATCAATTTTTTCATAAGTGTAGGTTTTTTACGAAGTACTAATGTACTTACTTTTTATCCAACTTCAAAATCATAAAAGACTTTCCCGTTGTCGGATTTAATAATTACTTTTGTCTTTTATTTTTAAAATATAACTTCAAAAATCAGACCAAAGTATGTCGATAGTAGCAAAATATGATGCTAAATCCGTTGAAGAGCGGTGGTACGCCTATTGGATGGAACATAATTATTTCCATTCTGAAGTAGATGAAAGAGAAGCTTATACTATTGTAATTCCGCCTCCTAATGTGACAGGGGTATTACACATGGGGCATATGCTGAATAATACAATACAAGATGTATTGATCCGTAGAGCTCGGCTGAAGGGCTATAATGCTTGCTGGGTTCCGGGTACAGATCATGCATCTATTGCTACAGAAGCTAAAGTAGTAGCAAAGCTAAAGGCTGATGGAATTGATAAAAATGACTTGACAAGGCCTGAGTTTCTAGAGCATGCCTGGGAATGGACGCACAAGCATGGCGGGATCATTCTGGAACAACTTAAAAAATTAGGTGCTTCTTGTGATTGGGAGCGTACTGCCTTTACGATGGATGACAATTTGTCGGCATCAGTGATTAAAGTTTTTGTAGACTTGTATAACAAAGGCTTAGTGTATAGAGGGTATCGCATGGTAAATTGGGATCCTGAAGCGCAAACAACATTATCTGATGAAGAAGTAATTCATGAAGAGCGGCAAGGGAACTTATATTATATTCAATATGCTATTGAAGGTTCTACGGAGACTTTAACCATTGCAACTACGCGTCCAGAAACGATTATGGGAGATACTGCAATCTGTATTAACCCAAATGATGAACGGTTTACGCATCTTAAAGGAAAGAAAGCGATTGTGCCGATTGTAAATCGTGCGATTCCGATTATTGAAGATGAGTATGTAGATGTGGAGTTTGGTACAGGCTGTTTAAAGGTTACTCCTGCCCATGACCCTAATGATAAAGTGCTTGGTGATGCACATGGATTAGAAGTGATTGATATTTTTAATGATGATGCAACACTTAATGATTTTGGATTGCATTATAAAGGAAAAGATCGTTTTGTAGTTCGAAAAGAAATTGCAAAAGAGCTAGATACATTAGGGCTATTGGTAAAAACAGAAACACATTTAAATAAGGTAGGTACAAGTGAACGTACTAAGGCGGTTATTGAGCCTAAGCTGAGTGATCAATGGTTTCTGAATATGAAAGACTTAGCCAAGCCAGCATTAGATGCGGTATTGGAAAACGATGTGAATTTAGTGCCAGAAAAGTTTATAAATACCTATAAACATTGGATGGAAAATGTACGGGATTGGAACATATCTCGTCAATTATGGTGGGGACACCAGATTCCAGTATATTATTATGGAACCGGTAAAGAAGATTTTGTGGTGGCAGAAACCATAGAAGAAGCGCTATTACTAGCTAAGGATAAAACTGGGAATGCTGAATTAACGGTATCTGATCTAACGCAAGATCCAGATGCCTTGGATACCTGGTTTTCCTCTTGGTTATGGCCTATCAGTGTTTTTAATGGGATTTTAGAACCGGATAACAAAGAGATCAATTATTATTACCCAACCAATGATTTAGTGACTGCGCCAGAGATTTTATTCTTTTGGGTAGCACGAATGATTATTGCTGGTTTTGAATACCGAAAAGAGAAACCTTTTAAAAATGTATACCTCACTGGTATTGTACGAGATAAGCAACGTCGTAAGATGTCAAAATCTTTAGGAAATTCTCCGGATCCATTGGATTTGATCAATCAATATGGAGCGGATGGAATCCGTGTGGGGATGTTATTGAGTTCTCCAGCAGGTAATGATTTGATGTTTGAAGAAGACCTTTGTAAGCAGGGGAGTGGTTTTGTGAATAAAATATGGAATGCCTTTAAATTAATTAAAGGCTGGGAAATAGCCGATACGATTCCACAACCAGCATCTTCAGTAATTGCTTTGGATTGGTATACTGCCAAATTCCAACAGACATTAGTGCAACTAGAGGAAGCGTATGAAAAATATCGTATGAGTGATGCGTTAATGATCACTTATAAACTGATATGGGATGATTTTTGTAGTTGGTTGTTAGAAATGATTAAGCCGGCATACCAAAGTCCAATAGATCGTAAAACCTATACTCGTGTAATAGCACTGCTAGAGGATAATTTAAAAGTGTTGCATCCTTTTGTGCCATTTATTACCGAAGAGATTTGGCAGCAAATAGCAGAAAGAACACCAGATGAAGCGTTGATTATAGCGACTTGGCCTGTACAAGAAAGTATAGATAAAACTCTTATTGCTGACTTTGATATTGCAGCAGAGGTTGTTTCTGGTATTCGAACCATACGGAAACAGAAGAATATTTCTTTTAAAGAAACTATTGCATTGTCGGTATTAAATAGTGATGGTAGTTCTACTACGTTTGATACCGTCATTTCCAAATTAGTAAACCTATCTGAATTGACGTATGTAACTTCAAAAGTGGAGGGGGCATTATCGTTTAGAGTAAAAGCAAATGAGTATTTTATTCCAATGGAAGGTGCAATTAATGTAGAAGATGAGGTGAAAAAGTTAACGGAAGAACTTACCTATACTGAAGGATTCTTAAAATCTGTACAAAAGAAATTACAAAATGAGCGTTTTGTAAATAACGCGCCAGAACAAGTAATCACGAATGAGCGTAAAAAAGAAGCGGATGCAGTTGCTAAAATAGAAACCTTAAAGTCTAGTTTGGCAGGATTGCAATAATGAAACAGAACGCAAACTAAGCTTCCTAATGATGCTTAGTTTGCGTTTTATGTGTTTTGGTTTACCTTAGATGTTTATATACTTGTATAAAGTAGATATTTATTGTAAATGTAGGGGTGAAAATATAGTATATGGTACCTGATGATTTTAAAGTTTATTATTTGAGTTTAGATACTATTGACCAGCAAGATCATACAAAATCAACTCTTAATTAGCACATCACTATCCGGGTTTAATCATTTATAAAATCCAAAAATGAATTACAGAAAAAGCTTAATAAGTATATACTTATTAAGCTTTTTAATAATTAACACATCTATAAAAAATTTATCGAATACTGCTGTGCAATAGCATCTTGATTTATTTCATCACAATATCGCTATATTTAGCATTCACTGTAATCACACTCTCCGTATTTCTTGTTTTTTGATATCCATTAATAAATACATTTCCAAAGTTTTTTCTCGCATTAACTAATATGCTTTTAGGAAGTGTTATCCTACTATGTACTCCATTATAATTGATATGAAATGCAGACTCTGGTATATTAATTTTAACATCACTATTTTTTATCGCTAAATCCAATGCTGAAAATGATTCTCCCAAATGCGCAATGGTCACTGCTCCAAAATTACCTGATATTGCTGCATTATGTTCTAATTGCTGAATATAAATGGAACTGGAATCTGCATTGGCTAAAAGATTACTAGCTGTTTTAATACTACAGTTTTTCACATAATTAATAACCAATCGTCCATCGTTCCATTCTTTTATAAAAATTGGAGCATAGGAAGCCTTTATATATGTTTTTGCTCCATCAATAATGTTTGCAGATAATTTGGTATGGGATAGCACCCCTCTTACATTAGTAGAGCGTTCTGCCAATTGCACTGTGCCATGTCTTGTATTTAATGATAGGTGAGTACCTTTAGGCATTTTGACTCGTATCATTTTATGAATAGTGGTATTCGATGCTTTTCGATTTTTGAACCTATATACAGTTATATTTCCAGTGTTGGAAATTGCAGTTACCTCTTTAGTAAATTGAGCAGCCCATGCTTCCATTTCTTTGCCAAACTGCTGTCTCCAAGGGGTATTTCCGCTCTGTGTCTGAAGACTTATTGTGATTAAATCCTTTAAAGGTATTGTGTTCTGGTCTAATTGTTTAGACCAACCTTTTGCCGATTGACTGGCATTTTTACCGAATTTTTCTTGTATTTGCTTTTCCCATTGTTGCACATATTT
>CALFCI010000112.1 GCA_937951135.1 uncultured Aquimarina sp.
CCGAACAGAGAAGTTAAGCCCGTTTGCGCCAATGGTACTACACTCGTGGGAGAGTAGGTCGCCGCCTTTTTTGAAAGTCCTTCATATTATATGAAGGACTTTTTTTTTGCAGTAAATCCACAAGATATTGTGGAGCAACAAGGTAAATCTACAAAATCTTGTGGAGCAACAACATCCCACCTTGTGGAACTAAAAAGTAACTCCACAACATCTTGTGCAGCTATCCAACCTTACCAGACGTATAGACGCAAAATATTGCGTCTCAAATCAATTCCAAACTCAAAAATACTCCACAGCTTCTTGAAAACTGTCGGTGTTTTTTGTTTTAAGAGAAAATATGAAAAGAATTGAAGATTATTTTATCGACATTGTGGAGTTTAATTCTCCGAGGCTCGCTTCGAAATTTGAAAGCTGTTTTTTCGCTGGATGCCTCGTTGTGGGCTTGCTCCGAGGTAGTTGATTGTTTAAATGTTAATTAAATTGTAATTTTATGACAAAATCTACTTTTTTTTATGATTTTAATAAGAATAGTTTAATCTTTAATTAACATATTAATCTGAATAAACAAGTGTGAATTTCGTTTTTGTTTTAAATATATGATATGAAATTTAAACTTAAAGCTAGAATACTACAGATCAGTATTGTAGTATTTACAGTATGTCTAACTTCTTGTAGTACGGAAAAAATTGGCGAAGAAGTTCCAAATTCAACAGTGATAGAAGATCAACCAACTACACTAATACCCAAATATTTTATGGGAGAAAAAGTGATGGTTAGAGATGAAGAGGATGGTACGTATAGTATTTCAGGAAGTGATATAAGGGTATTTGCAGCTCAATTATCCGATACTCCGAATCCTTCTTCTATAGATGATTTAGAAACACCTCCTGATGTCACTAAGACAAATAAAGCTGCTGCTGCGGGGATCAATAAATGGCCTAATAACACAGTGGTATATGTAATTAAAGGATTGAGTGCAACGGTAAGGACAGAGCTTCAAAAGTCTATGGATGAATGGTCTAGTAAGACTAATATTCGTTTTAAAGAACGTACTAATGAAACTAATTATGTAACCATATCTTCTTCTGGATCTAATAGTAATTCTGGAATAGCTACTTTAGGTATGTTTCGTTCTTCTGGATTTATTAGATTGGGTACTAGAGCTACTGCAGTGGTAATTATTCACGAAATTGGACACACATTAGGGTATATCCATGAGCAAAATCGTTCGGATAGAGATGCATATATCAGAATCAATTTTAACAATATACAGGATAATGCAAAAGATCAGTTTTTTAAAGATTTTAATGCAAATTTGATTACAAAACAGTTTGATGTTAATTCTATAATGATGTATGGTAGTTATACATTTAGTAAAAATAGATTGCCAACGATTACGGATCTTAACGGTAATACTTTAGCAAGACGACAAGCAAGATTATCTCCACTAGATATTCAAGGTGCAAATGCGTTTTACCCATCATCAAATACAGATCCAGAAACTACTGGGCCGTGTGATAGAGTGTCAGAATGGAGAAGTGGTGTTCGGTATTTTGTTGGAGATCGCGTAACCTATAGAGGATATTTGTTTGAACGACAATTTAACGGTTGGAGTCGGATCACAACATGTGATTAAGGTGTTGTTAAAAGAGTTTATTCGGTATGATAATTATATAAAAAGAGTTTGAAAAACAAACTCTTTTTATAATTGATATGTTATGCTCTAAATATTAGATTAAGAAGAACAGTCACCAAGTGCAGTATATTCAGTAGAATACGCATCATCGGCAACACAACTAAATGCTCTATAGTCTTCAATAGCTGATTTTAATGTGTTACAGGTTCCGTTAGTTTGAACTTCATCGTAAGCATCAATCGCTATTTTAACAGTACTTTCGGCTATAGCTGCTTCACCTTGGCAGTTTACATCGGTTATAAGATCTTCTACATCATCTTTTACACAAGAAGTTAATCCCATAGCGATACCAAAAGCGGCAATAAGTACAATTTTTTTCATAGGTTTAATTTTTAAAATTTAAGGTGGTCAAATCTAAAACATTATTTTGTAAATCACAAGTTTATGGTTCGATTATCGTATTTTTAGCCTATTACAACGATGAAATGCTGTGAATTGTTGATTGAAAAAGAAAGTAGTAGTAGTTTATTTCAGCTTTAAAAATTGAATATAGGCATATCCTGAACTGGTATGTAGGCATAATTGGTATACGGAACAAAAATCGTATGATTAGGATGAGAGTATTCTTATTTATCTTTGATATAATCTTTATAGGTAACAAAAAAATCTTCTAAGAGTTCCATCTGATCTGATAAAAATTGCATCGTCTCTTCCCAGGTAGTTCTATTATGAATGCTTACTTGTAATTTTTCTACATACAACCGAGGGATAAATTTACCATTATCGAGTTCGTAGTGCGCATCGTAAACGATATGTTCCAAATATTCAGTGGTCAGAATTGATTGTAAGCTCAGAAATTTATCAAAATAATACTCCCGTAATAAGCTATCATTAGGTTCAATGTCTATAGATACTTGAGCTTTTTTGGTGGTAAAAGTGAATTTGAGTGTTACATTTTTAATTTTAGTATTATATAATAACCATCGTCTAGGATATTGTTTTCCAAATGTAGTCCAAAACTCTTGCCGTATCTGTTTGGCTTCTGTAGTACTAAACATTAGCTATTCATTATATAAAATAAGCGATCAAAGTAGCCATTAAAATGATGAGTAATTTAGTAACATTAAAAGTATGCCCTTCATTACTTTCAAAAAGAATGGTGGTAGAAACATGTAAGAATATACCAATTACTAATGCGGATATTTCTTGATAATACTCCTGTGCCATATTGAAATTGGCAGCGATGAATGTACCTAAAGGAGTCATTAATGCAAAACCAGCTAAAGCTAATGCTATGAGAGGTTTTTTTATTTTTGTATTAAACAAAAAGGTAGTAAGAATAATTGCGATAGGTATTTTATGAATGAAAATGCCTAATAACACACCCTCTGTATGGTGTATCGGAAAACCTTCGAGTAAGGCATGAATTCCTAAACTAATGAATAGTAGTTTGGGGATTGTGGTCGTTTGCTCATTGGTATGTACATGCCCATGTTCTGCTCCTTTTGAAAAATATTCTAATACTTTTTGCAATAGGATACCCACCATAATCCAAATCCCTATATGTTTGGTATGCCCGTGTTCATGATCATGATCATGTACTTCAAATACTTCGGGTAATAGATTGAATATGGTAATGGCTAAAAGAAAAGCACCACTAAACGCAAGAAGTAATTTTAATACTTTTTGATCAGACGGTTTAAAAATATATACAATTAAAAAACCGATGCATACAGCTGCTATGGATAGGATATAATTCAGCACTATATAAAAATTAAGATCAATCTAGGAGAAGTTTTTGCGCTATACGTTTGTAAGTCATAATTCCCGAAGATATCAAGCAAAGTAATGCCTGCCTGTTCAAAATAAGTCTTGAAATCTTGTAGGGTAATAGCTCTTACTTTTTCGGTAAAGTTATAGGATTCTCCTTTATCAACAAACTGAATATCTTTACAGATATATCCATCTTTGAGATAGCGTTTGATATTGAAATCAATTTGATCAATTGTTTTAATTTCTTCAGGGACTAAATGATCAAGGATATAGTCCACATTCATAAAATCGATAACCCCAAACCCTTGTGGCTTAAGATTAGCTTGAATAGCCTTTATTGTATTTAGATTATCAGC
>CALFCI010000113.1 GCA_937951135.1 uncultured Aquimarina sp.
GTTGCAAAATGCAGAAAATCAATCCCAGAGAATGGCTAGAAGATACCCTGCAACGCATCCCAGATCACAGCATACAAAAATTACAAGAACTACTGCCTGGATATCAAGAAAATCTTAACGTGTAGTTGCTCGGATGTTTACTGTTTAGCTTGAGTTTGCATCCAAGTATAAATTGCTTCCTTGTTATCTATACTAACAACCTGTTCACTATGCTCTCTATCTTTAATAATCGTATTTTTTCTGGCTTGAGAGGAATTAGAGAATAATAAATCTTCATTACTTAAATCATGTTTCCGAAAATTTAATTTGCTATTCTCTTTATGATTCAAACTGGTTTGTGAATTTCCAATACTATCTATAGATAATACTTGTTTCTCATTAGTCCGCTCAATATCTTTCAAAGACCAATTAAAAGAACTTGCTGTAAATCCTTCCTTAATATCAAAACCAAAACTCAAAACAAAAGAAGAGGATTCATTAAACTCTTTGTTATTTGATGAAAGATTATAATCTTTGATTTCTATAACAGATGCTCCTGGTCCACTTTTTTCCCATTTTGATTTTTTAGATGATTCTCTATTAATACAATTAATTACTATGTCCCCTGAGTAATTGGGGGAAATTAATTTGCCTATAACAACATTATCATTAATCCCATCAAATCTCAATATATTATGATCAAAGTTTTTTAGACTTTTTTTAGTTTTTGATTCTTTCTTCAAAAAGCCGTTTATGTAATCGCTATAAGCATTTGCTAAAGCATTGATCAATTGTAATTTCTTATCGTTATCATCTTTAATATCGATAAGATCATCTTCTCGTATAATAATTTGTTTATTTACAATATCGTACTTTGCAATAGTATGAGCTTCTTTGGTTACTATAATTGGAGGATTTGTAATTTGACCCTCAGCTATTGTTTTATACAATTGGTAGAGTTTATTTTCATTGTTCTCTTTAAAATCTTTAGTAATTTCTGTAGCAATACTTTTTAAATGGTCATGTATATAAGTGCTTTCTAATTCATAGTCATCCCCAAAATCTACTTCGGGTAGTTGAAATGGTATTTGGCTATTCGGATATCCTTTTATTCTTATAAATCCTCCCATGCTTATTGGTTTTGTTTTTCTTCAATAGTTTGTAATGTAACTCGCATAAGATCTTGGGTAATGCGAACTTCTAAAATATCATCTTCTAAGAGTTTTCCATTGTATTTATAATCAATCTTATTGCTATGTAAATCAATCTCAGCAGTTTCTCCTGCGGCATTTGTACTGCGTATCGCTACTACTATAGTGGTATTCTTCTTGATTTTGTCTTGTTCAATACGATTCCCTTCTTCATCTTCAAGATGATAGCCTAATACATTAGGTTCCTCCTCAAACGATTCTCTAGTTATTGGAGTTTGATCTCGCAATGCTAGATTCGTTACTTTCCAATGTTTTTCTAGAGTTTCTCCGTGATGGCGTACAATAGCGGCTTCCAGATGCAGGGTTGTCGTTTTCTCAATAGTCTTCCCTAGATTTTTGGTACACTGTTCGTAACCCGTGCAATGCACATCAAAAAACTCAAAACGCTGGTCGCGTTCTCCTAATCCATCAGAGAATAGCGTAAGGACTGCATCCTTCAACATCCCTTCATCAATACTCCATTGTTGGAGTTCTATATCATGGGTATTTATGTATGTTACCTTGATGGTTTGTAGTACTCCTATCGCAGCTGGAATACCGGTGTAATCCATCTTTTTTTTAAACCCTACATGGTAATCTATTAAGGGATAGGTAAAATCGTCTATTTCAAGTGATCCAATCATATTATTTTACTTCGTTAATGGATGTAATCCACATTGTGACCTTTAATGCTCCGAGGCTTGCCTCGAAATGTTTAAAATAGGTATCCGCTGAATGCCTCGTGAGCTTGCTCCGAGGCAGTTGACTTAAACACCAATATTTTCAAAAAATAGCACAGCTATCTTAGGGTATTCAGGCAAAACTAATTCAAATTTTATATTGAACATATAGCCCTTATATCATTTGTTTTTATAGACATAAAACACCCTCTAAAAACAAATATACCTTAGGGATATTAAGGCAAAAAATTGAGATACTAAATATACTGTTTAAATGTTGTTATCAAAGTCATGATCCTATATTTTAATAAAAAATTAACATCTCAAAGCAAACGATTTTACTCTTAGATCACAGAAATCCGTGTACTTCGTTTTACTAATAAAATATCGAGATAAAAGTATGCTACATCATAACAGCTAAAACCAGAACCAATTTAGAAATGATATCCACTACCCCACCTGATCTCTGAACACCTCAATTAGAACCAAATAGGGAGCTACGGCATTTTACCTTTTGAGATGCCCCTAAAAAAATTAATACTTAAGCAGCCCCTATTCATTTTGTATATGGTCTAGATTTTTGCTATTTTTACGCAACACAAAACAGTGCTCGAATGCAGTCCGAAACCATTACAACTTCTAATCTTTCTTTCGAAGAATATAGAAACCAAATTCTTAATGATTATAAAATTGCGGCACTTAGCCGAGAATGCAGTCTTTTAGGGCGGCGCGAAGTGCTTACTGGCAAATCTAAGTTTGGTGTTTTTGGTGGTGGAAAAGAACTGCCGCAACTGGCTATGGCTCGTGTTTTTCAGAATGGTGATTTTCGATCGGGATATTATAGAGATCAAACCTTAATGATGGCTATTGGCCAATACACGATAGAACAATTTTTTTCTGGACTATATGCACATACCGATAGCGTAAGAGAGCCATTTTCTGCGGGTCGACAAATGGGAAGTCATTTTGCTACCCAAAGTCTTCATGAAGATGGGACTTGGAAAAATTTATTGTCTCAAAAAAATTCGAGTTCTGATATTTCTCCTACTGCTGCTCAAATGCCCCGGTTACTAGGTCTTGCACAGGCTTCTAAAGTCTACCGAAATGATGCGTCGATACCTTCAGATAAATTTTCGATAAAAGGGAATGAAGTCGCTTGGGGAACCATTGGAAATGCGAGTACTAGTGAGGGGCTATTTTGGGAAACTGTAAATGCCGGAGGGGTATTACAAGTACCGATGGTCATTAGTATTTGGGACGATGATTATGGAATCTCAGTGCATAATAAGCACCACACTCCTAAAGAAGATATTTCTTTAGTATTAGAAGGATTCAGAAGATCCGAACAGCATAAAGGTTACGAGATTATAAAGGTTAATGGTTGGGACTATCCTGCTTTGATTGACGCTTATGAAAGGGCTAATGATCTTGCTAGAAACCAGCACATTCCTGTGATTATACACGTTAATGAATTGACGCAACCACAAGGACATTCTACTTCGGGTTCTCATGAACGCTACAAAAGCGAAGAACGTCTGAATTGGGAACGTGAATATGATTGTAATCGAAAATTCAAAGAATGGATTGTCGATCATAATATTGCAACAAGAGAAGAGCTGCTAGATCTTGAGAAGAGTATTCGAAAAGAAGTGAACAAAGGCAAGAAGGTATCCTGGAAAGCCTACATTTCTGAAATACGGAATGAGCAAAAAGAAGCACTCGCATTACTTAGAGCGATTGAAAACGTAAGTAAAAACAAAAATTTTATCACGCCTATTATTCGCTTATTATCAGAAAAAGAAGATCCTGTTCGTAAAGATATTTTAGAAGCTACTCGAAAATCATTACGATACCTTACCAAAGAAGACCATGCTGAAAAACAGAACCTTCAGCAATGGATCACTGTATATCTTCAAAAAGCACAAGACAAATACAGTACGCACCTATATAATGATTACGAATCTGGGGTAACCCATATTAAAGAGGTACTGCCAACCTATAGTGATACTCCAGAACAGGTGGATGGACGGATTCTAATTCGTGATAATTTTGAAGCGATATTAGCGAAAAACCCTGAAGTCTTAATTTTTGGAGAAGATAGCGGTAAAATAGGTGATGTAAATCAAGGATTAGAAGGACTACAAGATAAATTTGGCGAAGCTCGTGTTGCGGATACGGGTATTCGTGAATCTACAATTATGGGACAGGGTATTGGAATGGCATTAAGAGGCTTACGCCCTATTGCTGAAATTCAATATTTAGATTATATTTTGTATTGCATTCAAACCTTAAGTGATGATCTCGCCTGTTTGCGATATCGAACTTTTGCAAAACAAAAAGCGCCTTTAATTATCCGTACTCGTGGACACCGTCTAGAGGGGATTTGGCATTCTGGTTCTCCTATGGGTGGAATCGTACATTTACTGCGTGGGATACACGTGCTTGTTCCTAGAAACATGACAAAGGCTGCTGGGTTTTACAACACACTACTGGATAGTGACGAACCTGCACTTGTGATTGAGTGTTTAAACGGCTATCGACTAAAAGAGCCTATGCCTACCAATCTTGCTGAAATTAAAACTCCTGTAGGTGTCGTAGAAACGATTAGAGAAGGAAAAGATATCACCTTAGTTTCGTATGGTGCTACGCTACGATTAGTAGAAGAAGCTGCAAAAGAATTACTAAGCATAGGTATTGATGCAGAAATCATTGACGTGCAGTCGTTGGTGCCTTTTGACATCAATCATGATATCGTTAAAAGTGTTGCGAAAACAAATAGAGTTCTTATCATTGATGAAGACATGCCTGGCGGTGCTACCGGATATATATTGCATAAATTAATTGATGAACAAGGGATCTATCCACACTTAGATAGTGAACCCCTTACCTTAACCGCACAACCACACCGTCCTGCTTTTGGAACCGATGGGGATTACCTTAGTAAACCTTCTATAGATGATGTTTTCGAAAAGGTATATGCGATTATGCATGAGACTAATCCTTCACAGTATCCTAAATTAAGATAAGCTGGGTATCAAGTTTTATTAATTTCACAACACACCCGTAATACCTCCCAATAAGTAAATTTTATTGTATTCTTGAATCTTTTTCTAAAAATAACGATTCAGTCGTATTCAGAAAATAGAAGCATTTGAGTATTTCAAGAGGCATGGTGACAATGGACTAGTTGCTGAGCATCTAATACCAATTATGAATAGGATCGTATCCTAAAGTGACCTCACTAGCTACTTAGAAACTTTGTAGCTGAGAATATAGCTATAAAGTAGTTTTAAATATCTAGATGATGCTATTTTCTGAATGCGCCGAGACAAACACATAAGCAGCATATTGCCCGTGATGGCTTAAGGAAAAGGAGAGGTCTGAAATTTGATTATTGATATATAGCCGAGGAATCTGATACTGATCTTTAGCTACTCGAATAGTAGCGACAGCAATATTATACTGTTGCGCTATTTGAGTTAAAAGTAAGGGTGTTGCGCTATCCCCTATTATAATTTTATGTGTGTTTGTATACTGCTGGTCTGAATCCCAAGACTGTGCAATACTATGGATGTAATTTGAATCCGTAGCGGTTTGAGTATAGTACTTTACACCTTCGATGATTACCATGCACTTCGCATCACATTGAAATGCTATAGGGTTGTACTTAGGTGCTATTGCAAAACTACGTTGATGGGCTTTATAAGTTGCTTCCTTCCTACTCCATAATTCCCAAACCATACGTTCTGGATCTTTACTAGCGGCAATATATTCTTGTTCTTGTAACGTATATATTTTTTGAAGCCATCCCTTGCGTTTCCAATTGCTTTGGTGTTCGGCTAAACCTAGATCGACAATATCGTTCCCAATCATTGTACTGCTAATTTTTTTTCAATAATAGCAATAGACGCTTTTACAGTCAGCATCTGCTCCATGTCGTCATTATTGAGTTCAATCCCAAACTCATCTTCTACATCTAATATAACATCCACAAGGTTTGCCGAATTGATCGCTAAATCGGTAATAAAATCAGTCTCTTCCGATAATTTTTCAAAATTTTCTTGATGCTGAACATAAGGCGCTACAATAGTTTTTACTTTAGCTACTATTTCTTCTTTTGTCATTCTAGTTATTTTTATACTAATGTAATCAACTTATCTAAATAAAAACTGGTTTCGGGTTTCGGGTATCGGGTTTCTGGTATGTCTCCAACAGGGGGTATACAATTTACGATTTTAGATTTTAAAATTTGGAATTTGAAATCGCGTATCGAAATTCTTAATAGTACCCTATTCAATATCCGAAAAAGTTATATGCAAATTGTATTAGTTATTAATTGTATTGCCTTTTTTCTCTATTCTCTTCTATTTTATCTATTGTCTATAATTCCATCAATACCAAAAGATCATAAACCTTTCAGAAGTACATCCATTAATACAAAAACTGATTTGCCATTTAACTATATTTTCTAAGTACATGACAAAAAAATCATAATGATTTGATTTCCTATACTGAAAATAGAATTTCATGACAAAAAAAATAGTTGTTTGCTTTTTTAGTCTTGGTTCTTGTCTCTTGATTCTTTAAACATCACAAAAGATTATACACTTGTAAAAAGTTACTTAATTGCTATTTTTTAGATGCTTGCTCATTTTTGTCATGTACTTAACTATATTTTTTAAATACAACACAAGCATTGACATCACCAAATCCAAAACTTGCTTTAACACTAACTTCATGAGGATAGTCTATAGTTTGTACAGGGATACGCTCTGGGGCTATAATGGCTGGAATATCTGGATGTAAATCTTCACAATTCTGATTCCCAAATACGACCCCATGGTGCAACTGCAATATTGTGGCGACACTTTCAATACTGCCTGAAGCTGCCAAGCAATGCCCAATCATGCTTTTAATGGAATTGATATAAGGAAAATCTTTAGCGGTTCTTCCTAATGCGGTGCTCCAATTTTGTAATTCCAACACATCCTTACTCGTAGCTGTAAGATGACCATTGATTACATCTACAGCTGCACTTGTAACATTGGCATTGGCAAGTGCCGTTTGTATACACCGTTGTACCGCTTCACTGTTAGGTGCAGTCATACTTCCACCATTACAATGTCCTCCACTATTGCGTGCTCCTCCTAAAACCTCGGCATAAATGGTTGCTCCTCTAGCTTTAGCATGTTCCAAACTTTCTATAATCAATGCTCCTGCGCCACTACCTGGCACAAATCCACTGGCACTAGCACTCATAGGTCTAGACGCTTCACTAGGGTTATTATTATACTTATGAGGTAAAATACGCATTGCATCAAAGCCGCCCCAGATATAGGGACCACTATCACTAGTACTCCCTGCTATAATACACTCCGCTTGATGCTGCATAATATGCTGATATGCCATTAGTATTGCTTCTGTACCTGTACTGCATGCCGATGAGTTGGTCGTGACAATATTGCCACAACCCAATTTACCACCTAAATATGCACTAATTCCACTTGCCATAGTCTGGATAACGACTCCGCTTCCTAAGCGCCTTACCTTACCTTCATCTACTTTATATACGGCTTCTCTAAACTTATCTATACCAGATACTCCTGTGCCAAAAATCACTCCTGTATCCCACAAAGGGGTCGTTCTTAATTCCTTTGAAAATCCGGCATCTTGCCATGCATCCAATGCTGCTATAACTCCATATTCCAAACCAGAAGCCCGCATTCCGCGCTGCTCCAGTAGGGTGAAGTAATTATTTAGGTGATCTTTGTTATATTCCGGTTTTCCAGCAACTTGACATGAGAAATTTAGCTGTTCCAATTCTGGTATTTTTCGAATACCACTATGCCCTGCTGTTAACGCCGATTTAAAATCTGAACAGTTCATTGCATTGGGTGCAACTACTCCTAATCCTGTAATCACTACCCTTCTTTTATTCATCTTTTATTATGGGTTTACTCATGCCAGCAATCTCACCTTTAGCGACCAATTGATCTGCTTCATTATACATGGATACAGTACATTTTAATTTATGAAATCGAAAATATTTTTTAGTACTTTTCACTAGCACAGTTTCTCCTGGATATACCGGAACATAAAAATCTATAGCCGTACTACTCATTGCTACCGGGATACTATCTTTCAGAACATTTCTATGGATATAAATACCGAGACAAACCAAACCAATTTGTGCCATACATTCCGTTAACAACACGCCAGGAGTAACTGGCGCTTCTTTAAAATGCCCTTCATAAAAATACGCATCTTTAGGAAATGTATACCGCCCATGAACACCTTCTTCAGTGATTTCATCCAATTGATCCACAAATAAAAATGGATCACGATAGGGTAATTTTTCTATAATCTCTTTTGATGTCATTTTTTTATTCAACGTTTATTTTTAGATTTTTAGATTTTTAGATTTTTAGATTTTTAGATTTTTAGATTTTTAGATTTTTAGATTTTTAGATTTTTAGATTTTTCAAAAAAAACACGAAGTGTTTTTTTTTACTATCAACCCCAATCACTGCAAATGCTCTCCTCCATTTACTGGGATGACACATCCATTTATCCATGCGGCTTCAGGTCTACATAATAAATACACGGCATTGGCTACATCTGTAGCTTTTGTCATTCTTTGATATGGATTGCGCAGTGCGCTATGCTTCATCAATTCCTCATACCCAGGAATCTTCCGAAATGACTCCGTATCTACAGCCCCTGCTTGAATGCAATTGGCACGTATGCCATACCGTGCATATTCCAATGCAATACTACGTGTAATACTCTCTAAAGCATTTTTAGCGGCAGATACCGCTGCATATTGTGGCCATGCTTTGGTATTTCCTTCACTTGTAAACGAAATGACCCTGGTATCACTAGCGAATAGTGCTGCTTTATGCAAGGCGTGTACCCACTCGTATAAACTTATCGCCATGGCTTGTATTGTCAATTGAAAATCATCTTTCTGTAATACAGCATTAGCATCAACCATGGGTTTCAAATTTCCTTTAGCAATACTATGCACTAGAATATTAATTTTTTTACCTGTCAACACCTCTTTTAATGTAGCGATTAGGGTGCTAATTTTTTCCGTACGTAAGGCATCCATATTATACGCATAACAGTGCACTCCTAAATCTCGAATCTCTTGTAAAGCACGTTCTATCTCTGGTAGATCTGTTTTACGATCCCGGTGAATACAAATAATATGTACACCATGCGCCGCTAATTTTTGCGCCGTAGCCAGTCCTAAACCTTTACTTCCTCCTAAAATAATGGCCCACTCTTGTGGGTCTTTATGATCGTATTGTTCCTTCATAAGCTAAATAAAAGCTACACAATGTTTTTAATCGTATAGTATATTCTTGATATATAAATCGCTCTTCATCATCAATTGTTTCCAATACTGCTTGCAAACCTTCCTTTCGTATTTGATCCTGAACCTTTTCATAAATAGGTTCTATTTTAAACATCGCAGCAATACTGCTTTTTAAATCCATATTCATAAGCAATCCTACACGGTCTGCCGAAATTTCCATCAACCTTGAAGTCGCTAATAAATCGCTATCCTTAGTCTTTAAATTCAGCTTATCATTAATTTTTTCTCCATATGAAATCGCGGATTGCCCTTTATCAACTACATTGGTAATTTTTTCTACTCCATTAAATACAGATGTCAACTTCGATACATTTACAAACTTACTCGCTACAGTGCCTACAGAACTTAATATCGGTAAGGCTACCAATAAAACTTCTGCGATATTCATTCCTTTATTCTTTGCACCTCTCCATACATCTTTTGAGGTGATTGGAGTATGCTCAAAAACAATATGTGCCATTTCTACGGCAATCAAAAACTGTAATTCTGATAGACTTAGATATTCAGAATGGGTATCCTCCAAATGCGCTGTTCCAATGATTAAAAAATTGGGAGTTCCTTCTACTCCTATAATTCCGGTTTCAAAATCTCCGCGCCCTAAATAGCACTCTGGAGTTTGTATTCCCAAACGTTTAGCAGTGGACACAATGATCTCGTATGCGGATGGGTAATTGGTCATGCTTATTCCTTCTGAAAAAGCAATCACCTGTCCGTAATCTGGTGGGGTTATTTGGGCAACCATCTGACGAAACTGATCCATATACCCCTTCGTTTCCTTAAAACATACAGGAGTGACCAAATCAACTAATGTTTGTTTTGTATACTCTTGTACTATTCCTGAGGACATTCTTGTCTCCTCTGGCATGAGGATATCTTTCTGAAATAATGAAAGAATATGATTTGCTTTGTCTACTTCAACACCTTCTTCTATCATATACAATAAGCGATCGAATACTAAAGGCTGTAAGGTAGCCAACATTAATATTTCTGTGGTATACGATACTCCAGCCTTTCTTTTGACTACTAAAAGTGCTTCCAATACTTCAATTCGAATAGGATTTACATCTTCTCCTAGAAATAAATTAGTGTATTGATTTGATAATAAAGGTAATATCGTATCGTCTGTCAACTGTTCGATCAAATATTCATAAAATGGAATGGCTTTCTCATATTGTGCGGTCTCCTTTAGATACGCTACATGCTGTAATTGCATGGTGAACCAATCTTCAGGTTGTTTTTTCTCTGTAGCTATTGTCGCCATAACACTATCATAATACACCGATAAGTTAAGCAGCTGTACTGATGTATATGTAGTAGTGAAATGATTTAAAAACTGACATTGGACAACACTACTGAGTTCCCAATCTTTACTCATAGTATACAGCATCAAACCAAAATCTTTTTGGGAATACAATAACGCTTCTAATTTTTGTGTTGGAAGATGTGTTGTGGTGTACTTTTGGTCTGCAAATACCGTCACTAGTATTGATTTCACCTCATTTACTAGTGCATTGGTTATCCTTCCAGCTTTTTGATATAATTTAATAATCCAAGGCTGATAATTCGCTTTCGATCCTAATTTCAAAAAAAGAATGTCAGCAAATTTAGAGACCCTATCTTCTGTACTCCCTGTAATACAGGGCTCAATACTTTCCATAAGACTATCATTCAGTACTGTAGTGTCAAAAGAAATTTTTTCTGAATCGATGTGATCTTTTCCTAATTTTTCTTCATAAGTTAATGGAATTTCGGATAAATCAACGATACTATATACGGGTGAATCATCAACAAATAGCAATGTACGCGTTGTGGTAAGGACTAAAAAACACTCCGCCTTATTGTTAATATCATGATCTTCACTTTTTACATTTGTAATGGATAAACACGATAATACCCATTCGGCATCAGATAAATGATATAAAATACAATTTTTTGCTTCTGGAGTAAGCGATACAGTATATTCATTCTTTTTACCTGCATTCAAAAACGCACCTCCATCATCTAAAGGGCTATTGACATACGTGGTTACTATAGAAAGTATTCCTATATCTTTTTTTGAAAGCACTCTGTGGGTTACCTTCTCTGAATGATCCGTATGATTTTCAAAAACTTCTTTGCTGGTTATTTGTATCCCTTTTTCTATGGTTTCTATATCATACTGAATATAGCTACTTGTATTCTTTTTTAATTGCGCTTTGATATGGGTACGCAATAGGATATGATTCGTAACTGTTTTGATTAGAAATTCATATTTTTCGGTTGCCTTTATATGGCTTTGAATTGCATTCGCTAATTCAGAAATTTTAAAACTATCGGCTACATATAAGGTGTACGGAGCCAATTCTTCTTGATTTTTATGTGATTTAAATGTAAGCATGGTGTAATTTGTATGCATTAAAAATAGTAAAAGAGAATTCAAATACTGTATATGATATGGTTTTATATCTATTTTCTGAGTACATGACAAAAAATAGTTATTCTCTATATAAAGTAGCATCATCACTTTGTAATTTAGACCTACTAGGTTTTCAAAACCTAGTAGGTCTAACAGAACAAGTATCTCTAAAACGTTGATTCTCAAAAAAAACTAAAACATAGCAACTAATTTTTGTCATGTACTAAAATTTTAACATATAGAAGTCAATCACCATTCTAACAATATACGCTGAGCAGAAAACCCAGGACCAAAACTAAGCATTAATCCTAAATCCCCCTTGGGGAGTTCTTGTTTCATAAACCGTTCTAATACATAGAGTACCGTTGCACTGCTCATATTTCCATAGGCACGTAACACCGCTTTGGTATCGTCTATGTTTTTTCCTAAATCTCCAAATAGCGCTTCTACAGTTTGTACAATTTTTTTACCTCCGGGGTGAAAAATAAGATGATCTACATCTTCAATTGTTTTTCCATAGGCACTTAAAAACGGATGTACTATTGCGGGAAAATGTTCGGCTATAGTCTCCGGTACTTTTTGGTCTAAAATCATTTCAAGCCCTGTATTGGTAAGCTCAAAACCCATCATAGCTGTAGCATCATAAAAATGATACATCGCTTCACCAATTAATTTGGGACCTACAGCCTCTTCTTCTGAAGAAAGTAAGACACACGCAGCACCATCTCCAAAAATTGCAGCACTTACAATATTAGCCATACTATAATCATCTAATTGAAAGGTCGCTGTAGGAGATTCCACAGCAATCACTGCTGCTCTTTTTCCGGGATTTGCTTTTAAAAAATTTTGAGCATAAATCATTCCCGATACTCCTGCTGCACATCCCATTTCGGTAACCGGAAGCCTTACAATATCTTGCCGAAGTGCAACGTCATTAATCAAATAGGCATCTAATGAAGGAATCATTATACCTGTGCAGCTTACCGTAATAATATAATCCAATGATAATGGATCCCAGTCTGCTTGATGCAGTGCTTTTCGGAGTACATTACTCCCTAACTTTTTGACTTCTCTACAATACATAGCATTTTTTTCGGCAAATGAAGTGGCTGTAAACACTTCTTCAATGCTCATAATACCGTAGCGCTGATCCACAGCGGCATTTTCAAAAACTTTAAGTACTTTTCGTTTAAAACGCTCTTCTTGCCCTGTTAGCCATAACGAGACAAAAGGAAGTATATCTTCGGTTTTCCTTTGATAAGCAGGTAGTTCTTTTACTACGCTAGTGATTGTTACGCTCAAATGAATCTTAGTTTTAGGTTACACATCTTTTGTTTTGGTATTCGCTGTTGCTATTCGTATAATCCATTGGTATCGAAATGCCCATTTCCACCGAATTCGTTGCCAATGTACTATTGGCATCCGATTAGATAATTTTTCTAATTCTTTTTTTGTAAACCCTCTTAATATAGAAATCGCACCATCATATCGCGCCATAGGATTACGGATCCAAACGGTACAGATGATTTTAAATAAATAATACGCCAATCGACTACGCTGTAAGTCGTTAATAATAACTGCAACTTTCGCTTGTGCTATAAAAAGAGTTACTAATGACCTAATATCAGGAGTCTTAAAATGATGCAGGGTTAATGTACAGAGTATAATATCATAGGATTGTGTTGCATACGATGCTGTAAAAATATCGAGACATTGATACGAAATTTCAGGATATTCTTTAGATAGTGTTTGTGCATTTTGTATCGTAAACCCATTCGCATCAATCCCTATCAATTGAAATGTATATCCATTATGTCTTCCCCAGAGGGCTAGCGTTCGAAGCATATCTCCATTACCGCAACCAATATCTACAATACGATACAAAACCGTTTTGGATAATGGAGTTAAAATTTCTTGAACCCCCTTAACTGTAATTCGATTGCCACCAAGCCATTGATTTAATTTTGCAATATCACGAAGTGTTTTCTCCAATACAGGCCCTTCCATTCCAAAGTCATCCATAAGCTCTTCTTCTTCGCTTCGATCTTTGGTGTCTATTAACATGAAATAGGGTTTCCGTGGGTTTGTCGTATAATTTTTGGCACTATTTGAGGTGCTAATTTTGCGATGCTATAGGCACATTGTTGTAAACCTTTATGCGTTATTATTTTTTGAATACTCCTACCTGCCCGTATCCGTTTAGCAAAGGTGTCATTCCATTGTTTGGTATACAGCTGTGCTAATGCTGCTTGTGACTTTGGAGACGTACTCCTTGAGTTTTGTAATAACAAAGTACATAATAACTGTGCGCTTTGTATTGCCATTGCCATACCATTACCACATAATGGATGTATTAACCCTGCACTATCTCCAATCATAAAGATCCCTTTTTCTGTTGTTTTCTTTTTAGCAAAATTAACTTGACTAATCGTTAAAGGGGTTTTAAAAAGAGGTGTTGCTGTACTAAAAAATTGTTTTAAATATGGATTACGATACAATACATGTTCCTGAAAATCGGTAATATTCTTATACTTTTTAAAACTATCATAATGTGCCAAATAGCAAACATTAATACGATCATCTTCTACAGCCGAAATTCCACAATATCCACCCTTAAAATTATGTAGTGCTACATGATGTTCTTTCCATTGTCCGGTATAATGTCCTTTTACTGCTAACCATGGAGCTGTTGTATTAAAATCTCGTGTTAAAGTCGTATCTAATTTTGATTGTTTACCATAGGCACCAATAACGAATGTACTGGTAAATATTCTTTGATCCGCAGTGACACATTCATACTTATTTTTGACCTTATTAACTTCAATAACCTTACTTTTAATAATTTGAACCTTATTTTTTAATGCAATAGTATATAATAAATGATCTAGCTTATATCTACTCACACCAAATCCACCTAACGGAAGCTCACTTTGCAATAGCTTACCCTCCTGCGTACTAATTTGTAATTGTGTGATATGACTAGGTGCTAACTGCTCTACATCAATATCTAAACTTTGAAGATAAGGCAATACTTCATTAGAAATATATTCACCACATACTTTATGTTTTGGATACCCCTGCGGTTCAATAAGTATTATTTGTTGTCCAGACTTAGCGAGATGTATGGCAGCGGTAAGTCCCGCTAAACCTCCTCCAATGATTATGATATCAGCTTCCTGTTGCATCGTATGGAAAGATACTATTTATTTCCATAGCTGTAACGCTATTTATAGCACTATCTAAACCAAACATATTAGAAACTAATCACTCCATTATGACGAGGTGAGCTACCATTATTAGGTGCAGACTGTTCGGGTTTGTTCATGGTAGGCATGTTACTCATTGTTTTAGGATCTTTATGGTCGATCTTTTTTCTTGGCGTAATTGTGATTTCAACACGTCTATTTTTTGATCTTCCTTCCTTAGTGTCATTTGTTGTTCTAGGCTTAAACTCTCCTTCATAACGCACTTTAAAACGCTCAGCATCAATTCCTTGTTTGATTAAGCAATTTGCTACAGACTGTGCTCTATTTTTAGATAGCAATAAATTATTTTCCTCTTTACCTACATTATCGGTATGCCCAGTTACCACAATATCTGTATCTGGATATTCATTAAGAATATTTGCTAATTTTTTAATCGTTTCCTCAGAACTGGTATTGAGGTTATATTTATTGGAATCGAAATACACACCATTGGTTTCATCAAAAGTGACATTAATAACTTTAGTTTCTTCTACTTTTGTGACTTCAATACCTGGAATTTCTTCTTCTATACGTTGTGCTTGTTGATCCATTCGATGACCAATCACTGCTCCTGTCGCACCACCCACGGCTCCACCAATAGTTCCACCAATTGCTGCTGATTCTGCATCCCCTCCTAGGGCAATCCCTACAGCTACACCTACAACGGCACCTACGGCAGCACCTATTCCACCTCCTTTTTCTGCTTTTGTAGCTGTTTTACACTGCATTAAACTTAATGCTAAACAAATAACAATACTATTTCTTACGATATACTGCAATTTCATGATATTTATATTGATTTTGAGAATTCTAATCGTGAGAAACTTATACTTATAAACCCCTCGTCAAACATAAAACAAAGATACGTGTAAAGATAGTTTTACACACTACTGAATACCGTGAAAGTTACCCCCTAAAATCGGTAATCGATTGTGTTATTTAGGGTTAATATAACTCCGAGTGAAATTAAATTTTAGCTTAAAAATTTCATCATTTACTATCGTAATAGAACTCCATGTCATCGTTTCGCTATTTAACTGTTCCAATGCCATACGATATCCTTTATTATTCATATCGCTTCTCTGTTTTTCATCTACAGGTTTAATTAAAATAGTATAAAAATCTCCTTTTTTTTCTTTAGGCATCACCCAAATAAAGTTTTGAAATAATCGAGCTGCGCAAGATTCATTAGTGATTTGAAAATGCCCCGTATTATTGTTATCAATAAACTTCCATCTCGATTGTTCTATGCATTTCGCTGGAATTCCATTCAATACATTAATTTCATACACTCCTTCATTATCAAAAGTTACTGAATTCAATATCCAATTTCCTTTCAATATTTTTCGGGCTCCTAACATCTCTGGACTTGTTGCTCCGCATCCTAACATTACCATTGAAATAATCAATACAATTCCAATTTTTTTCATCTCTATACTATTTAACTATAATTATCACTGAACTCATCTTGACTTTAAAAACGGGCGCAAAATATTAAATCTATCGCTCAATTGCTGTGATTTAATATTATTTTAACAAAATCTCTGTCCCCTTATGTTTTTCAATTTGCAATGCTATTTTTCTCCTTTAGGCACTCTGAATAATAATAGGAGTCCTATAACGAAAAACAAAACTAAAAATAAAATTGAATATCGAACACTTCCGGTGAGTTGTGCTATAATTCCATACGAAAACATCCCAATAACAATTCCTATTTTCTCTGCTACATCGTATAAACTAAAGTAGGATGCTGTATCTTTTGTATCTTCAGGTAAAAACTTGGAATAGGTAGATCTCGATAATGATTGAATCCCACCCATTACCAAACCGACCATAGCTGCTGCGATATAAAACTGTAGTGGTGTTGTAATAAAATAGGCATAAATACAGATGAAAATCCAAATGATATTTAAAACAATTAGCACTGTAATGTTGGAATACCTTTTAGAAGCTTTAGACGTTAAGAAAGCGCCTAAAACCGCTACTAATTGAATTAGTAATATACTTATAATTAACCCTGTAGTTGGGTCTTGATCTCCCCAATCTAACTCTTCAATACCAAAGTATGTCGCAATCAACATAATGGTTTGAACTGCCATACTATATACAAAAAACGCCCCTAAATATCTACGCAATTGGATCGATTGCTGCATAGCATTCCAAATGGTTTTTAATTCTTTAAAACCATTTAATAGTACATTTTTTGTTAATTTTCGCTGTGTATTTCCTTTAGGAAGGTGGTAGTATGTATATTGACTAAACACAATCCACCATACCCCTACCATCACAAAAGAAAGTCTTGTAGGCGCCCCGCTATCTGCAAAACCAAACCATTCGTATTTCAATACCATGATAAGATTAACGATCAGCAATATGACGCTTCCTATATATCCCATAGCATATCCTTTGGCGCTAATAGCATCTTGTTGTTCTGGAAAAGCGATATCTGGCAAATACGAATTGTAGAACACTATACTAGACCAATACCCTATTAATGCTAGAAAATAAAACCCTAAGCTTAGCCCTAAATTTTCTAAAGAAAACCAATACAATCCTATACAGGAAAACGCTCCCAAATAGCAGAAAAATTTCAAGAATATTTTTTTATTCCCTATATAATCAGCAATCCCCGATAATAGTGGACTAAAAATAGAAACTACCAAAAACGCTACTGCGGTTACGTAGCTAATCAATGCATCATTATTAAATGCAAATCCCATAAACTGAACCGTATCACTAATGATTTCATCATTATCACCACGTACAATGGTAAGTGCACCCCAAAAAATAGGAAATATTGCAGAAGCTATCGTTAGACTATATACTGAGTTGGCCCAGTCATAAAATGCCCAAGCATTTAATAATTTTGGATGACCTTTAGGGAGTTGTTTACGCATATAAAAATTTAAGCCTGTACTATTGTGTCATAGTACAGGCTTTAAATTTAGGGATAATATTTTTATCCCTATACTCGATACCATTTATTTAAACCTTGTTACACCATATTTTTTGGCTTCTGCTCTTGCACCTGGCGCCCAAGCAGTCAAATTTTTAATTCGAGTATCATTAGAAGGGTGTGTGCTCATAAACTCTGCTGGAGCTTTCCCTCCACTATTAGCCTTCATTCTTTTCCATAATTCTGCTGCTTGATCCGGATTATATCCTGCAATAGCCATTAGTTGTAGCCCAATACGATCCGCTTCTGTTTCATGGCTTCTACTAAACGGAAGCATTACCCCCAATTGAGACCCTAGACCGAATGCTGTACCTATAATTTGTTGTGTCCCTTGACTTTGACCACTGGCAGCTACTGCTGTAGCTGCACCTGCAACTTGCTGTATCTGACCTGCACTCATACGCTGTTGTCCATGATTTGCTAATGCATGCGCTACTTCATGCCCCATAATTGCAGCTACTCCTGTTTCTCCTGCTGCAATTGGTAAAATTCCGGTATAGAAAACTATTTTTCCTCCAGGCATACACCAAGCATTTACCGTTTTATCATCTACCAGTTTGTATTCCCATTTATAGTCTTTTAAATACCCTTGATATCCATTTGCATTTAACCAGCGTTCTGATGCTTTCGAAATCTTCTGACCTACAGTCTTGATCATTTCTGCATCCTTAGTACCTGTAACTACTTTATTTGCTCCTAAAAATTGATCATATTGCTGAAAAGCCATTGGCAAAATTTGAGAGTTTGGGACCAATGCCAATGTTTTTTTTCCTGTAAAAGGATTTGTAGCACATGAGCTTACAAGGCATAATGCAATTGCTGCAATACATATATTTTTCATCTGTGTGTTTTTAAAGTTTAAGGAAGTACTATATTGTATTCATACGATTAACAATGCATAGTAAACTCCTCTATTTTGAGTTATGTGAATTATAAAAACATAAAATTACAAAATAATCCCTCGGTTACCAATTTGTATTGAATTTGAAATCTTATATAATCGATGTCTGACCCAAATAATTGGTCTACTGCCATTGCTATTTTAAAACTTACTTCATTAAAGTTAGAAATCATACTATCCTAATGAGTAAATATACTTGTAGTACTTAAGATGTTGTTTCTGTAGTAATTGTAATACCTTATTAACATCGGTCAATCTATTCTAAACTGAGCATTGATACCTTTACCTTGTTAAGGCTTATCAATAGGCTTAGCCACTCTACGCCTATTTTATCTTCATTACTAATATTTCCATCTTAGACAAGGTTTACTTTACATATCCGTACAATATTTTTGTAGCAATATTTTCTCTATCCCTATTATTTTTCCTAGCGTGGCTAGAACCGTAATCCCTATTTTCTGTAAAATTAACGGTATTTCTGGTGTAAATGCATCCATCATTTTTAGTCCTATAGCGGTATGAAAAATATTATTTGGTAAGCCATCCTTATTTGTTTTTCCATCTGCTGTTAAACCATACATTATGAGTAAAGCGTTTTTCATTTGTTTGGCGTTTGTCACTTCAACGTCAAAAATGACTTCTTTATCCGAAGTATTATAAAATTTATGAATTGTAAATGGCTTAATTATTTGTTCGTCATTAGTTTTAAGTACTTTTTCATTGCTATTGAGCATTACACTCAACTCTCCTTCTATTATTGTAAATTTTTCGTTTAGTTTTGAATGGTAATGAAATGTCGACTGACCACCTCCAGATTGTAAATACGTTCGAAAAATCAGTTTGTACTCCGAATCCTCCAGGATTTCAATTTGATCTTTAATTATGGGGTTAGAAAATCGCTTTTTATGGGTAGTCATAGCATAAACGTTGGTATTTTTTCTTAGGGTTAAGTCTTGGTAAACCTTTTACTAAAAAGTTTGTTTTTTCTCTATTTCGGGAATTGCTTCATCAATTCTTTTTACTAATTCAGGCAATTTTATAGTGGGAACAGCAGGAAAAAGATGATGTTCTAAGTGATAAAACATACTAAACGTTATTGTATTCTTCCATCCCTCTCTTTGTGTTCGTGCAAAATTTGGATTTTCGGTGGTATCATGATGTACAGTCCATACCGCAAAAAATGCCATTAAAAACTCTCCAATTATCATAACAATGATATGATAAATTAACCAATTGATATTGAAATAAAATACGATGCTAGCAAAAACTACTATGGAGACTAACTCAATACTCATATTTTTTTTATAGTTTTTATTTCCTATTCTCCAAGTCACTTGATGAATCTTAAACATGTGTATTGGACCATAAAGAATAGCGCCAAACCAAGTCATATATGCAGATTTACCTTCTTGATCTTCTTCAGACAGACAATATTTATGGTGGCGCAAATGATTAAATTTCACAGCGTGTATGGATACCATCGTTAAAATACTATTTATGTATAATGATAACCAAACTAAAAATTTATGAGTTCCTAAAGAGTTATGAAATCCATTATGCACTTGTCGCAATGCCGTTAGAAAGAAAAATGCGGAACATGGGAGTGCTAACCAATAATATTCGAAAAATGCAAATCCCCAAGAAGATATAGCCCATGGTATCGTTAAACTATTTTCAATGCACATTTCCTTAAACGAAAGTTTTCTCAAATCTTTCCATTCTACTCTTTTTAGTATTTCTTCGTGTGTCATTAAATTCTAATTTTATTAGTTACAATATATATCATGTTCTTTTTTTATCCTTTTTTTAGCAAAAAATGTGTGTCTGTAACTTTGCCTTGCCAGGGTTCATCAAATGAATCCTATTAGCTCATTTAATTAATTTTTTGAATCTAAACGTTTAGCAACTTTTCTAAACAATACATAATTTACAGTTCCAGCAACAGATAGCAAAAGTAAAGGATGATACCACCCCATATGACGTTGGAAAGAATATATGATTCCATATATAACAATATAAGCTGCATAAAAAGCAGTAATCGCAATAAAGTAAGATATCATAACTCTTAGCCTTTTAAAAAACACTAAGTAATACATCAAGATCAATGGAATTAATATTATACAATAATCGATAAAAAATGGAGTAAGCGGAATTACTATGAGTAGTTCTAAAAAACTTTTTACATTATAAAAAGTAGTATGTATAACATTAGTATTATATTGAATGTATAATATATATATAATGTAATATATATAAATATGAGTACTCCAAATTAATAAATACAGTTTAAATTTACTTAGCTTCATAATTTTCAATAACTTCTTTATATTCTTCTAGCAGATATCCATGTTTATTTATCTTGCCTCTAGAAGTATTTCCATTTAGAAAATTATTTACACTCTTAATCTTTTATACTGTTTTCTAAAAATCAGCCAATTACAAAGAATAGAAATCACTAAGCTAGGTACAATAAGATAAATTAAATTAATACTTTTATCTGAAAA
>CALFCI010000114.1 GCA_937951135.1 uncultured Aquimarina sp.
TTATACGATTTGCGAATAATAATTTCGTATATAATCCTATTCTTTTTCTACTATTTATTCGTTATAAAATTAAACAATAGCTACGGCTATTCTTTGATTTTATGCCTCTAACTAGCGAAAAATTTATTAGATTCTAAATACGAAATTATTATTCGCAAATCGTATAAAAACAAAAAACTTTAAATAGAATCTACTCTTTAGGATTAAAAACAACCTTAAAAAAGGTAACACTACATTTAATTTTACATGACTTCGCCTAGTAATAGGTACACAATCTAAGAATCCATCCAAACCACTTTATCGGTTATCGAGTTTCGTTTTATTGGTATCATTTCTGTATGTTCATAGTGCCCCATATAGAAAAACCCTAAACAAGACTCTCCTTCTTCAAAATCAAAAAACTGATCCATATCATTAATCAATACTGGACTACTCCAATAACACCCTATTTGATTTGCGGTACATGTTAACCACATATTTTGAACTGCCATGGCTGTAGCCGCTACTTCTTCCCATTCCGGAATAGACGCTTTTGGATCTCGTTGCATACAAATTGCAATTATCGTATGTGCAGAAGTACAGTTTTTCTTTATTTTTTCATATTTAAAAGGTGAAAATTTATCATCTGGAGTAATGTCCGTATAGGTATCGGATAAAAAAACACCCAATCTATCTTTAGCGTCTCCCTGTACTATTTTAAAACGCCAAGGTTCTGTACGCTTATGTGTTGGTGCATGATTTGCATTTTCTAAGACTTCTTCTATAAGTACTTTTGAAATTGGTTGGTCTATATATTGCGGTGGAAATATGGATCTTCGCGCTCGAATTATCTTTGAAATAGCCATTGGTCAAAATTTTTATAATGATTTTTGTAAATTTATTACTATTCAAGAGACTACTACCTGTAACCTTTATTATTTTATATCGGTATTCTTACCATTATGCTATTATTTTGAATGCGAAAACTCGTATCCATACACCAGAGCAACTCGATGATGTATCACTCTCGGGTAATGTGTTATACAATTTACGATTTTAGATTTCGTATTTTAGATTTTAAAATCTGAAATCGCATATCGTAATTCTTAATAGTACGCTATTCAATATCCGAAAAAGTTATATGCAAATTGTGTCACACAAAACATTACGGAGTTTACAGAAAATTAATGCTCTATTTGGAACTCATAAACAATTGCGTAATGCTGTGCTTCAGTATTGACTACAACACCCTCAAGAACACCCTTTTCGCATCGTAGACTTAGGCTGCGGCAGTGGCGATTGTTTAGTGGCTTGTCTGAAAACACTACACAAACATCATATTAAAGCACAAGGTATCGGTGTTGATGGTAACCCTACAACCATTGGATATGCCAAGGCTACTACCCCAATCCCCACGCATCTTCAGTTTCTGTGTTCAGATATTCTAAAGAAAGAATTTTGTATTCCTGAAGGTGATATGATGATTAGCAGTCATTTTATCTATCATTTTAAAGAAGAAGCATTTCAAATATTCTTACAGCAACTACACACTAGCACGCTAAAACATGTTATCTTTAGTGAATTGTATCGAAGTCGTATTGCGTATTTCCTTTTTTGGTGTTTTGGACGTATTGCTCCTATTTCAAAAATGGCCCGGCAAGATGGATTATTAGCCATCCAAAGAGCATTTAGCATCCCTGAACTAGAAAACAATATCTACCATAGTGGTATCCGAAACTATACGGTGCAAAAAAAGCCATGGTTTCGAATGCTTGCTATACTTAATTTACACCGATGAAAACTAAACTATTACATGTTGCGACCACCCTTAAAACAACTCCAGTATCCTTACTCTGTATCTATATTCTTGTCTATTTTTTATGGGGACTTGGTATGAATCACTTTGGTGCATTTATGGAAATCGCAAGATTTACCTATTGGTGGCAAATTATTACCTGTTATATTTTATATATGGTTCCCATTTCAATACTACTGCGAGAGTACTCTTTCTTTACCCAATATGCTTATGGATTGGTGGCTATGGGAATCTTAGAATTTTTGGGGTATTGGTTGCAAACCTCTTATGTCTATCCCAACAATATGCTAGATCATTTTTTCAACCCTCAAAACTTTAGTCTGGGTATGGCTTTATTCTTTGCGTTGTATTTTCCTGCCGGAAATTGGTTAGTCACTCAAGTGCATCGTCTGTTTTTTAAGGAGTAATGCCGGTTCGCTTCGTTATAAGACTTATAGCTTACAAGAAATGCAAATCATCCAACGTAGTAGTATACTAGCGATCATAGTTTTCATCAGTATTGCTTTATATTAATGCCACTAGTCAAAGACGCGCGGGAGCTCTTAATAGCTTCTTCATTCACACCCCTTTAGACTCCTGAAAACTTAGTTTCTAAATACCGCCATTTGTTGGTTTCACAATCATATTCAAAGGTTGTGAGACTACCCCCTCCATTGCTAAAAGTATAATTTCTCTTCTTCTTTGTTATTATAAAATCAATTAAATCAATTACAACTTGATTTCCATTCAATTGGATAAGCTGAATGGATACTGCGTGAATTCCTTTTTTCAATACCTTTTTGTTTTTCTTATGATAAATATTGATATAATTAATTTTATAGTCCTCAATCTGTTTTGGTAAATACTCTGAAGAAACGTTTTCAGTTACAAAATATAGATCGCTTACATTATGCTCAGACCCAACTTTTTTAAACATAGCTCTTGCATTATCAATATGATTTTTAATGGCCGTGTAATAAAAGAGCTCTACATCTGCTTTTTCTGACTGTGAAAAACTTACAGTATATGAGATTAAAAACAGTAGTAATATAATCTTCTTCATTCCTTAGCCAACTCTAAAAACTGACCTTTACTATCAAGAAGCCACGAAAAAGCTATCGGCAGCTTAGTCAACTCCGCTTTATAGGACTGCTTTTTTATTGTATCCGCTTCATTAAACTCCGGAAAAAACAAATAATCACTATGCAGTACCAAAGGATAAAAACGATCATTCACAAACAACTTTCTTTGGGTAAGCTGCGCCATTTCATTATATACCGGAGACCCCTTCAATTGCTCTAAATCTTCAAATACAACACATTTAAGTATATAATTACGATCGACAACATTCTGTAGTAAAAAGTTTAGCTGCTT
>CALFCI010000115.1 GCA_937951135.1 uncultured Aquimarina sp.
AATACTGGAGTATTGAGTTTTGATCCTGAGGATGGTTTTACAGGCAACCCTACTGATGTTACGTATACGGTAGATGATAATGATGGATTGCCATCGAACTTAGCGACAGTGAATATCGAATATACAGCAGTTGCACCAGTACCGAATGACGATAGTAGTTTAGGAAATATAAGTACTACCCCAGTGACATTAAATATTTTAACAGATGATGAGTTATCAGATGGCAGTACGCCAGATCCTGATGATGTTTTAGTCGGTTTAATAGTTCCTTTAGGAGCAACTACTCCAGTGACGGGAGCCAATGGTACGATTATCGGATTTACGGTGCCTAATCAAGGCATTTGGTTATATAATGAATCGACAGGTGCTATTACCTTTACGCCTGATCCTTTATTTACTAATGATCCTACACCAATTGATTATAACATTACAGATGTTGATACTGGAACGATAAGTGCTGCTCCAGCAACCATAACCATTGATTACGCAATACAACCTCCAGTAGCAGACAATGATGAAGATTTGGGTAATGCTATAGGTGCTACAGTTGGAATTACAATTCTAACCAATGATTCAGATCCTGATGGTACATTGGATCCTAATGGAGTGAATTTGGTAGCACCTGTAGGAGCAACTTTGATTCTTACAGATGGTGATGGTGATGTGGTAGGATTTGATGTTCCAGGTGAAGGTTCTTGGCTGTATACTCCAGGAACAGAAACCTTAGAATTTATACCATTAGGAACTTTTATCGGAGATCCAGAACCGATTACATATACGGTAGATGATAATGATGGAAATCCTTCTAATTTGGCTACAGTTACTGTAGATTATGTAGATGTTGCCGATTTATCACTAACGAAAATAGTGGTTGATGGGGATACAACTCCATTAATAGGAACAGAAATTACATTCGAGATTAGAGTAGCTAATGATGGACCTCAAAATGCTACTGCAGTTGAGGTCGTTGATTTATTACCTTCAGGATATGATTTTATTCTGTATAGTTCTACAGCAGGAGTATATAATGAAACTACAGGATTATGGACAATAGGGACTATTTTATCAGGAAATTCGGAAACCTTATTAATAGATGTATTGGTTAATCCTACAGGGGATTATGAAAACATTGCAGAAGTGACACGATCAGATGTATTTGATATCGATTCACAACCGAATAATGATACAGGGAATCAAAGTCAGGATGATGAAGATAATGCTATTGTGGTTCCTGGTATTCCTTCAGCAGATTTATCAGTAGAGAAAGTAGTAGTAGATGGTGATAACACACCACCTATAGGTTCTGAAATTACATTCCGTATTGCGGTGACTAATGATGGACCAGATGATGCAACAGGAGTAGCGATTACAGATTTATTGCCTTCAGGATATGATTTTGTATTGTTTAGTTCGACAGCAGGTACTTATGATGAAGTGACAGGGCTTTGGACGATTGGTGCAATTCCTAATGGAAATACAGAAACGTTGTTGATTGATGTGTTGGTAAACCCAACAGGTGATTATTTGAATATAGCACAGGTAACAGCGACAGACGCTTCAGATATTGATTCACAACCCAATAATGATACAGGGAATCAAAGTCAAGACGATGAAGACAGTGAGATTGTCACTCCTGTAGATGCCATTGCAGATTTAGCTTTAGTGAAATCTGTTGTAGATAATGATATCACTCCTAATGCAGGAGACGAAATTACATTCCAAATATCAGTATCGAATTTAGGACCAAGTGCAGCGACCAACGTGCAGATCGTAGATCAATTACCTGCTGGATTTGATTATATCTTAAACAGTGCTACTTCTGGGTTATATGATGAAATTACAGGAATCTGGGAAGTGGGTACGGTAATGAGTGGTGCTACAGAGTCTTTATTTATTGATGTATTAGTCAATGAACCTTCTGGTGTACCAAATGAATATTTAAATATTGCTCAAGTAACAGCTAGTGATCAAGTAGATCCAAATAGTACCCCGAATAATGATAATGGTACTCAAAGTGAAAATGATGAAGATAATGTACAGGTCTTTTTGGAGGTTGCAGATTTATCTTTAACAAAGTCTATTAATAATCCAACACCAAATGTTGGTGAGCTTGTCACATTTACATTGCAATTGGATAATGCAGGGCCTAACACAGCAACAGGAGTTGCGATACAAGATGTGTTACCTGTTGGATATAGTTCAATCACTTCAATATCTGATGGTGGAACCCTTAGTGGAAATACTATTGATTGGTCAGGACTGAGTGTTCCTCTTACAGGACTCACATTAACGTATACAGCAATAGTAAACGCTCCTACCTTGGTAGAAGGAGAGTATTTGAATATAGCTCAAGTAATAGCCAGTGATCAATTTGACCCTAACAGTGAACCGAATAATGATGATGGGGATCAAAGCGAAAATGATGAATCCAATACTACAATTCCTACGCCAACGGTAGATATTGCAGTTCTTAAAGAAGTAAGTGTAGCGAATCCTGCAATAGGAGACCTGATAACGTTTACCATTACAGCACAAAATGATGGAAGTTTAGCTGCGACAACGGTAGAGATTTTGGAATTATTACCATCGGGGTATAAATTTCGATCGGCTACAGAATCTACAGGTACTTATGATGTGGTAACAGGAATATGGAGTGTGCCTATGGTGAACTCAGGAAGTACTGAAACGTTAAGTATTGAAGTAGAAGTACTGGATATAAATGATTACGCGAATAGTGCCACATTAATAGGGTTAGATCAAATTGATGCAGATACTTCAGATGATGAGGGTACAGCAGGTATAACACCATCTTCTTGTTTAACTGTATTTAATGAGTTTTCACCAAATAATGATGGTACGAATGATGTGTTTTATATTGATTGTATCTCTAGATATCCAAATAATACATTGATGATCTATAACCGTTGGGGTAATGTCGTGTTTGAACAAAAGGGATATGATAATACTTGGGATGGAACGTCGAATGGGCGAGTAACCTTGTATGTAGAGAAAAAATTACCTGTTGGAACATATTATTATGTATTAGACCTAGGTGATGGTTCAGAACAAAGAGCAGGCTGGATTTATATTAATAGATAGTACAGATAAAAAATAAAGGGAGTTTAGTGATACTGGACTCCCATAAAAATATAATACGCGCACATGAATATAGATTTAAAAAGAATATGCTTCGTTTTTATGAGTTGTATAGCATATACAGTTTTCGGTCAGCAAGATCCGCAATTTACACAGTACATGTACAATACAATGAGTGTGAATTCTGCTTATGCAGGTTCTAGAGGGCATTTTACAGTAACAGGAATTCATCGCTCGCAGTGGGTAGGGATTGATGGTGCTCCTCGAACGCAAACCTTAACACTAGATACTCCTATAGGAAAAAAAGTAGGAGTAGGGCTCTCTATCGTTAACGATGAAATTGGACCTACAGATGAAGTTTATTTTGATGCCAATGTATCCTATACGATTAAAGCATCAGAAACACACCGTCTTTCTTTTGGTATTAAAGGGGGAGGGCGATTGTTTAATATTGATTGGACTAAAGGGCGTTCTCAAAACTCAGATGCACTGTTCCAACAGAATGTTAATAATCGATTTTTTCCAACAGTAGGAGCAGGTTTATATTTACATAGTGATAAAAGTTATTTAGGGATATCGATTCCTAATTTTTTTACAGATCAGCATTATGACGAAATTCAACAATCCATTGCTTCAGAGCGATTGCACTTTTTTTTAATGGGAGGGTTGGTGTTTAATTTAAGTACACAAACAAAATTCAAACCAGCATTTTTGTTAAAACATGTTGTTGGTGCACCTTTAATTGTAGATATTTCGGCTAATTTCTTGTTATATGACCGATTGAGGTTGGGAGCTTCTTATCGATGGGATGATTCTGTAAGTGGATTGGTAGGGTTTCAAATTACCCCGGGTTTATTAGTAGGATATGCCTATGATTATACCACAACAGAATTGCAAAAATTTACAACTGGAAGTCATGAAATCATGGTTCGTTTTGAGCTGAAATCGGAAGAGAAAAGATTGAAATCACCAAGATTCTTTTAAAAAACATAGTGGATGAAAAATAAAATTACTTTAGTATTGATGATTATTTTTGTGACTCTAGGGTATTCACAGAAAAAGTATAAAAGAGCAGATCAATTTTTTGATCGTATGTGGTATGTTGAAGCTGCAACGGCATATGAAGCAGCAATCAAAGACGGAGATCGATCAATGGAGGTGCTTCAAAAAGCAGGAGATGCTTATTATTTTAATACAAATATGCAAGGAGCGTATAAATGGTATGATATTTTGATTGCAGAATATCTTCAAGAAGTAGATGCTGAATATATATTTCGATATGCCCACGCCTTAGAAGGAATAGGAGATCATAAGGCTGCTAAAAAATGGATGAAACGTTTTGCAAAAGAAGCTCAAAAAGAAGACCCTAGAGCGTTAAAATATGCTCAGCAAACCATTACTTTAGATGATATTCTAGAATTGCCTGAGCAATTTACGCTTAAAAATTTATCCATTAATACACCTTTTTCGGATTTTGGTCCGATGTATTATCAGGATAGGTTAGTGTATTCTTCGGCTATTGATTCTTCAAATTATCATACTAGAAAATACCATTGGAATGAACAACCATTTTTGGATTTTTATTTGGGTAGAATTAATCCATTAGAGACTGATGTTACTGTAATTGAAGAATTTTCTGATGTATTGAATACGAGGTACCATGAGGCGACATTGTCATTTGCCCCGGATGAACGGAAAGTATATTTTACCAGAAATAATTATGATGGAAATTTAAAAAGAGATCAAGATGGTGTGAATCACTTAAAGCTCTATAGTGCTATTATAGAAGGAGATGAAGATGGAAATGCACATTGGGGAAATAGTAAAGAATTACCTTTCAATAGTGATGACTATTCTGTGGGGCATCCTGCGGTAAGTCCAGATGGCTCAAAATTATATTTTGTATCAGATATGCCAGGATCAATAGGAGCTACCGATGTTTTTGTAGTGGATATTTTAGAAGATGACACGTATTCTGAGCCTAGAAATTTAGGAGTACAAGTGAATACTTCTGGAAGAGAGATGTTTCCATTTATTACGGAAGAAAAACTATATTTTGCTTCCGATGGTCACTTGGGTATTGGTGGGTTAGATGTTTTTGAAAGTAGATATATAGAAAACAAATTTGATACCCCAACAAATTTAGGAGCACCCCTAAACAGTACCTTAGATGATTTTGGTTTTATTATTAAGGAATCGACAAACCTTGGATTTGTATGTTCTAACAGGAAGTCTGGAAAAGGGGATGATGATATTTATTCTTTTGAACGTAATCCGGTAGCTCAATGTGATCAGTATGTGTATGGATACGTGTCAAACACAAAAACAGGAGAACGCATTGCAGCAGCAAATGTAACCTTGATAACAGCTTCGGGTGTTTCGTTGGAAGAAACGACTACTGGTATCAACGGAGAGTATGTGTTTAATAAAATTGTGGATTGTAATACCGAATATACTGTACGTGTTATAAAGACAGGATATACGCCTTATGATAAACCGATGATGACTCCTAAAAAGAGTGGTAAAACTGAAGTGCCTTTAGGAATTACAACAGTAAATGAACTTATCGTAGAGGAAGCTGGAATATTAAAAATTAAAATTGGTATTATTTATTTTGATCTTGATAAATCGTTTGTTCGAAACGATGCAGCTATAGAACTTAACAAGATTGTATTGCTAATGACGCAATATCCAAACATGAAAATTAAAATTGAATCCCATACCGATTCAAGATCTCCAGATGAATATAACTTAGCATTGTCGGATCGAAGGGCAAAAGCAACAAGAGATTATATTGTTCAGCAAGGTATTACCGACAATCGTATCGAGAGTGCTGTTGGATATGGAGAGACACAATTAATTAATAAGTGTACAAACGGAGTGCCATGTACAGAGGCACAGCATCAATTAAATAGAAGGTCTGAATTTATTATTGTGAAAATGTAATATAGTAGCATTCATCTTGACTTTCTCTTTTGCCTGCAAAAGGCAAAATTTTCGGCTTAAAACAGAAAGTCAAGATGAGTTCATAGTATAAGTACATTCTTTAATATGAGCGTATCGATTTAGTTATTGTCTTTTTTCTTAAAAACAAAGCTCTTTTGAAGTTGTACTGTAGATCCCTGTTTTAGTTTTAAAACAGGGATATTTTTTATGAAAGAAGAAATGCTATGAATGATAAGATACTGTTGTATGTCGAAATAATTGACAGTTTATCTAAGATGTTTGGTTTTCTGAGAATGACTTTTAAAAAACGAAAAATTATGGTATTACCTTTGCTAGGCTTGGTGTATTTCAAGTGATGATCTAATGATGTATATTACTAAATTTTACATCATTTAAAATCAAAACAGATGGAAAAAGAAGTTTTAGAAGTGGCTGATCTAGTAGTACTCATTAGAAACTTAATCCGTTTTATTGTGGTAGAAGGCAAGGAGTTTGTAAACGATGAAGATAAGGAAGCGTATATCAATCAATACATGAATGTATTGATTTCTAATATTAATCTCACACAAAAAACTAAAGAAATTCCTATTATGGATGCGATACTAGAAGATGTGTTTTTATATATGAAATAGTGAAATGTATTTGAACAGTTAGATATTAAAAAGTAATTCTTAACCTAACTAAAATATATCCTAATGAAATACGCATACAATATTATATTTTTGATTGTACTAAATTTTAGTTTTGTTATCCATTGATGGACTATCATATAACTAAATCGTATTCATCTTATTAATAATTAGTTAACACTGAATCTGTCTAAGGAGATATACTATTTAATTAGCTAAAGGCAAACGGCTATTCCGAAGCGTCGGAAGCTAAACATGCATGTTGTGCGCTTATCAATATAGATGATATGCGTGTGCGCATTGATGGACTGAGTTCGACATAAACTTAAATAAAAAAAGAGGGTGTCTGACTATTCAGACACCCTCGATGTGAAATGCGAAACTTATATTAAAGTGATGTTAATTAATAATAATTTTTTTCGAAAAAGGTTTTCCGTTTACATCAACCCTTAGAATATAGATGCCATTGGTTAGATTGGAAACATCAAATAGATGATGGTTTGTTCCTTTGTGTTGAAAACCTTCAAAAAGGGGTAAGGATTTTATTCCTTCAACCGTATTAAGGTATACCGAAACTTTGATGTTTTTCTCTAATGTATATTCTAGGTTTATCTTGTTTTTAGTTGGATTTGGCCAAACAGAGACGGTCTCTATGTGTAAAGGAGAGTCTTGCAATTCCGTATCCAAAGGTGATTCAGCTATTGTCTTTGTTTTTTTATCTCCATCATCAGACCCAGGAGGTTCTGAACCACAGTACCTTGTGTCTCTTTGGCTAAAAATAGTAAAGCCTTTCGTAACAGAGGATTTTTTTGATCCAAGCCCACTCACAAATGATCGTTCTAATGTAACATAATACACTCCCGCAGGCCAATTTGAATTCATCGTTATCATATCTCCAGATAACGTAAAGGAATGCGGACCGGTTACTTTCCAAATATGTTTATAGAGTTTTAGTTCTTTAACGTCGTTCGTTATTTTGAAGGTACGGTCTGTACCATATTGACACGTATAATAATAATCGGTGTTAAAATTAGGTGCTGGTGGAGTTGCGGGATCCGGTATAACGTTACACCCTGTTGTTAAGTAAATGTTGATTTTAATTTCTTGGTGTAAAATGTTTAGTAATGGGCTTCCAACACCTGTTACATCAACATGTTTTGTATTTAGTGTTGAATTGCCATAATAAGCATGAAACGGAATATAATTGGCATTTTTTAAGGTAGAAGCAGCTATTGATAAATCATATTGTGAACTTGTAGGACCGCTGGATGCTAAACTACTAAAAAGAGGTACAAAAGAAAATTTGCTATGGTTTATATTGATTGAGAATTCTGTAGGAAGCTCAGCTATATAATCATTGATATCTTGGGAACCACCAGGAATAATATCATAGTTTTTATCACTATTGTGGTGGCTTGTCATATTGGCAATCACGATACCTCGGTGTTTTATTTTCATATTACTCACGCGTTGGTTTACTCCAATATCATTACTCCATACATGAGTTTCTAATTTCAGTTGATGCTCAAAATCGCCAGTTATACTGAATATTTTCGCACCATCTATAGGTATTAACCCCTCTTTTTCATCTGTACTACCGTCCAGTGCTCCATTGGTGAGTGCGATATTTCGAATATCTCCTTGTCTAGGAAATCCAAGACGATTCAATTCTGATTGTAAAGCGTTAAAATCTGGATGTGGTTTTGTGCCGTCATTAAGGATGAGCATTTGTCTTGCAGCTTTGCTTCGGAAATTAAGCATCACTTCTTCAAGTTCTTCTTTGGCTTCTCCTGAAATTCGTCGCAACAAATTTTCTTCAAGATCAATTATTAATTTTTGAAGACCAATTGGAGCATTAGCTCCCTTATGAGGAGCATCAAAACTAATATAATGGCTTACATTATGGGTTTTACCATTTAATTCCATATTTCGTAGCGCTACTCGAGCTACTATGCCTCCCATACTTTCTCCGATAACCACGATTTTGTTGTTTTCAACTTTCAGTGCATTTACTTTGTCAATAAGCTTTTCTAAGACTTTGGCATTTTTCAAAATATCATCTCCACCATTCCTGAAATTAAAATAAACCATGTCATGACCATTTGCTCTAAGCCTATCTTCTATCTGAATGTTATTATATTTTCTTCTAAGGTCTTCTGGAAAATTTTCATTTAATGCATCAAAACCTTCAACAACAATTACGGGCTTATCAAATTTTTGGTCACAGCCTCCGTAAACAGTTCCATATCCATCTAATATTGATGATTTTGAAGATTCAGATGGTGCTTGTTGGTTGGTATTGTTAGATGGTGAGCTGTCCACTGTAATCGTTTGAGTAGGCTTTTCAGTATTGACGGTGACTACATCGATTTTTGAATAGCTAGTAAAACTTTTTTTTTCCATTTCAAATTTAATGGCAATTATTTTTTCTCCAGGGCTGTCATAAGTAATATCAAATGAACTTTCTTTATCCAATGGACAAAAACCATTGCCATCATAAAAATCGATGGATACGGATTTTATCTGATTAGGGTTTTGGATGTAATATAGCTCGGGAACAACTTCAAAATGAAGCGTGCCTGAATATACTTTTTTGATGAGTACTCCTGCAGAAAAAATATCAGAATTTTGGGATGTGATATCACAGTTGACTGCTAAGTGTTCAATTTGTGAGGAGTTGAAAAATTTACCTTTTGCTTGAAGTACTCCTAAAGGTATGTTGTTTTGTTTTGAGTGATAGCGTGTTTTGAGTGCTGTAAAACGAAACTCTGGTAATCTTTTTTTGCTACTCAGCTCGGATTCACGTAATCCTCTATAGCTTTTTTTAAAACGATAAGGAGTTGTGGTTGTGAATTCATCGTTTTCTGAATGTTTAAAATTAAAATAGTCATTTAAGATGTTAGAATCGGAAAAACTTTTATTTAGTAAGCCTTTTGTTTGAGTTTTAGTGGTGTCAATATGAGTTACTTTTTCATAATATGATTCAATTAAGGTATTTGTATTAGATGATGATGTGGCGTGTCCGAACATGTATAGCTGAGACAGAAGCATCAGACTGTATATAATTTTTATCATTGTGACTATCATTTTTAAGGTTAGCTGGTGTCAAAACTATAAATCAATATCTTTTTTTTACTTTTTTTAACAAATTTTAAGAGATAATTTAACTTTTTTTGTGTTTCAAGTCTTTTTTTTTTTTTTTGATTACGTTTTATTAACATATACTTAATTTTTTGTAAAAGTGTTTTACTACTATTTTTTGTTATTGTTGGGGCGTCTTGACGTTCTTTTTTTAACACTTTGTTTTTAAGTTATTGATTTATAGTATTTTAATTTTTTTTTAAGTGGTTGAATGGTTAAGTTTTTTAGCCTAAAAAATAACGGTTTAAATTTAGGTTACTTTTATATAGAATGATCGATATACTTATTTAGAATCTATTTTAGATGGTGTGTAATAAGTTTTTTTTATAATAGGATAAATGTTATTTTTTAAAATATCCATTATAATTTATATTTTTTGTTGTTGATTTTATATTTTTGAGTAGTGTTTTTTGAGTAAAACCTAATTTGATGATTTTGTAAATACTTTTTAGCGTTTAATGAGTATAAAGAAGTTTGTATTATTTACGGAAGTGTTTTTATATGATATTTTAAACTCCTTTAATTACTTATAGATATGAGAGATCTGTTTTTTGAGAATAAATATTGTTGATCTAATTGAAGCGTTATACTATATAAGTTACTATTCTTTTTTGTGGGAGGTGAGATTATGTGTAATTTTGTGATCGATTATGTTTTTAGATTGAAATCTAGTGTTGTCCAAATGGAATGTCTATTGTGTATTTATGGGGTGAATATGAACAGGTGTGTAGAAAATACACACTTTTTGAAATTAATTTTTTGTGTTAAGTGTCTGTAATACAGTGTTTTTTATGGATGGCATTATTGTTGACCTAATGAAATAAACAATCTTAGGAACACATTTATGAAAGGATCAACATCGTCAGAGATATCAATACCTACACGTGAACATTTTAACCCTATAAAAAAGTATATTTTAAATTTCCCCTCTTCTTTTATCCTAATAGGAACGTTTTTATTGCTATTCGGTGCTGTATCTTTATTTTATTTTTTACAATCATATTTTGAGGAAATTTATGTACAACGAATGACTACAAATTGGGGAATGGCATTAACTGCAATTGGAATTTCACTACTTGCAATTAAGGTTAGTTTTTTAATATACATATTGTCTTTATATCTGCGTTATAAAGTTATTTATTCAGTAACGGATAAAGAATTGCCTTTGTGTACTGTTATTGTACCGGCATACAATGAAGGAGAATTGGTATATAAAACTTTGATTAGTTTAGTAAAAAGTGATTATCCTCAAGAGAAATTACAGATAATTTCTATCGATGACGGAAGTCAAGACGATACTTGGCAATGGATGAAAAAAGCTAAAGCAGCATTAGGTAATCGTATTTCGATTTATCAACAACCTGAAAATAAAGGAAAAAGACATGCTTTGTATCGAGGATTCGAGTTGGCTGTAGGAGAGGTTTTTATTACTGTAGATAGTGATTCTATAGTTAAAAAAGATACATTACGTAATATGGCGAGTCCTTTTGTTGTTAATGAAGACTGTGGTGCTGTAGCAGGGAATGTACGTGTGTTAAATAAAGCGAACGGTTTAATTCCAAGGATGTTAAATGTTAATTTTGCGTTTAGTTTCGAATTTGTGCGTTCTGCACAAAGTGTACTAGGTTCTGTATTATGTACCCCCGGAGCTTTGTCTGCTTATCGTAAAACGGCAGTCTTTAATTGTCGTCAAGAGTGGATTAACCAAACGTTTATGGGGCAAGTCTCAAAAATAGGAGAGGATCGTGCTATGACCAATATGATTTTGAAACAAGGGTATAAAGTCTTGTTTCAACGTAATGCGTACGTGTATACCAATATCCCAGAACAGTATAAGAACTTATATAAAATGTTTATTCGTTGGGAAAGAAGTAATGTTCGTGAAAATATAGCGATGAGTAAATTTGCCTTTAAAAATTTTAGAAAAGGAGCTAAAAATGGTACTAGGATACTGCTATTGAATCAGTGGTTAAAAATGATAATGGTGTATCCAGGAGTATTGTTAATGGTGTTCTTTTTGTGTACCTATCCCATATTATTTTTGTGCTCTACTTTGGTAAGTATATTAGTTTTTTCAAGTATACAAGCTTTGTTTTATGCCAAAAAGCATAGCTTTTTAGAAGCGCTTTGGGCATATCCATATAGTATTTTTTATGCTTTTACGTTGTTTTGGATAGCGCCTTATGCCATTGCTACTGCTGGTAGAAGTGGTTGGTTAACACGTGAGTTAACCAAAAAACAAATAAAAGAACAACAGGTCGCTGTGATATAATATTTTCTCAGTTTTATAAACAAAAGAAAACCCTTTATAATCTTATAGATTGTAAAGGGTTTTTCTGTCGGGGTGGCAGGATTCGAACCTGCGACCTCCTCGTCCCAAACGAGGCGCGATAACCGGGCTACGCTACACCCCGAGTGCTGCGTAGTGCAAAAATTTGCAGGGTGCAAATATATAAAAATGTTACCATTTACCACTTAAAAATAAGATTAATTTCAAAATTAATAATAAACAGGTTTTGATAGGTTAAAACATTCTATTTGTTTCGCTCTCGTATTTTTGTGTCGTATCTTTGTAAGAGTAATCAGAGTACAGTATTCTTCTTTAAATTTTTGATTATGGAAAATCTCGATGCGGCCAGGTTTCAGATGGCATTTACGTTAATATTTCACATTATTTTTGCGTGTATAGGTATGGTCATGCCTTTTTTTATGGTAGTGTCTCATTACAAATGGTTAAAGACAAAAGACCCGATGTATCTTACGTTAACCAAATCATGGCAGAAAGGAGTAGCGATTTTCTTCGTGACGGGTGCGGTGTCGGGTACGGCATTATCTTTTGAATTGGGACTGTTATGGCCAGGGTTTATGAAGCATGCAGGGCCTATTATTGGAATGCCTTTTTCTTTGGAAGGTGCGGCATTTTTTGTAGAAGCTATTGCCTTAGGGTTTTATTTATACGGTTGGAATAAATTACCAGAACGTTTTCATTGGATTACGGGTATTATTGTCGGGATATCCGGCGTCTCTTCAGGGATTTTGGTAGTTGCTGCAAATGGCTGGATGAACGCCCCCAGTGGATTTGATTATATTGACGGACAATTTTTGAATGTAGATCCTGTGGCAGCGATGCTTAATCCTGCATGGGGAACACAAGCATTACACATGGTGCTGGCAGCTTTTACGGCTACAGGTTTTGCGGTAGCAGGGATTCATGCGTATCAAGTACTAAAAGGAAGAAACATCGTTTTACATAAAAAAGCATTTCATATCGCGATAACATTTGCTGCCATTGCCGCCATTTTACAACCTATTAGTGGTGATCTTTCGGCTAAGGATATTGCAGTGCGTCAACCTGTTAAATTGGCAGCGATGGAAGCGCATTACCATACCGAGAAAGGAGCCCCATTATACATAGGAGGGATTGTAGATGCTGATAAGGGAACGGTTACGAATAAAATAGCGTTACCAGGCATGCTATCCTTTTTAGCTTTTGGAGATTTTGATGCTGAAGTGAAAGGACTCAATGATTTTCCATTAGATGAGCGCCCTAATGTACCCATAGTGCACTATGCATTTCAGATTATGGTCGGTATAGGAAGCATTTTAGTGTTGGCAGGCGTGCTGTATTTTATCTCTAGAAAACGTAAAAAGTGGGCAGATAAAAAAGGGTACTGGTTGGTATTTACACTCTTAGCACCTTTTGGCTTTATTGCACTAGAAGCAGGTTGGATAGTCACAGAAGTAGGAAGACAGCCTTGGATTATTCATAAGATTATGAGAACTGCGGATGCCGTTACACCAATGCCTGGGATCGTATTTAGTTTTTATATGTATGTGGCGGTGTACACCTTATTGGCAGTTGCTGTAACCTGGTTAATGATACGTCAGATAAAAGTGTTAAATCAAACTACTTACTAGCTATGCTTTACGTTGTACTATTCTTTTTGTTGTTTTCATTATTCTTGTATGTCGTTTTAGGAGGCGCAGACTATGGTGCGGGTATTATAGAGCTTTTTTCTTCAAAAGAAAATCAGAAGATCACCAAGAAAACAATCTATAGAGTGATGGGGCCTGTGTGGGAAGCCAATCATATTTGGATCATCATTGTGATTGTAATTTTATGGATCGCTTTTCCAAACTATTACCATGTTATGGTTGTCTATCTCCATATTCCGCTTACGATTATGTTACTTGGAGTTACGCTAAGGGGCGTTGCTTTCGTATTTCGACATTATGATGCTGTGATCGATAATTCTCAACGACTTTATGATGCGATGTTTAAATTTTCGAGTTTGGTTACTCCTATTTTTTTAGGGATGATTTATGGTGCGTTAAGTAGCGGAAAGATTATAGTAACAGACGATGTAAGCACGCTTAGTTTTTATGAGGTATTTATAATGCCATGGTGCAATATGTTTAGCCTTTTAATAGGATTGTTTTTTGCATCATTATGTGCCTTTCTATCTTCAGTATTACTGATTGGTGAATCCGACGAGGGGGTAGAGAATATTTACATTCGTAAATCAGCGATTGCGGCAATTGTTGTTTTTGTAATCGGGCTGATTACTTTTATATATGGGTATAGCTTTGATTATGTGTTTGTACAGGGATTTATGAAAAGTCGGTATGCTATTGGGATTTTGTTTGTATCTTCGATATTGATTCTTCCCCTTTGGAGAGCCATTCGAAAGGGACATAAAGTGCAGAGTAGGGTGTATGCAGTAGCTCAAGTATTCCTGATTTTATGTGCAGCGATCTTGGCACATTTCCCAAATATTATTATTACGACTACAACACGAATGAGTATTTTGGATACGATTGCACCCGATAGCGTGATCACTGCACTTGGGATTTCTTTAATTATTGGGGGAACAGTAATTTTACCAGGTCTATTTCATTTATTGGTTTCATTTAAAATGATTAAAATTCTAAATCGAAATAATACATCTCTTTAAGATGAGTATCTTTGTAATCCAATTTTTCGGGATGTGGCGCAGTCCGGTTAGCGTACACGGCTGGGGGTCGTGTGGTCGCAGGTTCAAATCCTGTCATCCCGACTTATGTAAAACCTTAATTGTTAAATAGTTATGAGGGTTTTACTCTGTATGAAATAGGGGATGCGTCAGTTGGAATGGCAGTTAAAATGTCAATTTATAATACCTTTGGGTTAGTTCCTAAAGACACTTATGATACTATACATAAATTCAAAAAGGCTAGATTGGTAAAGTCAACTTCGGAGAGAGGTAACTATATTCTTTATTATGTATGGGATGTGCAAAAGAATGATTTAGTACGAAAACGACTATATATACCTTCAAAATATAAGTCAGAAGCGGAAAAATTGGCGTATGTTAAAGACACCAAAAAGCAGGTCAATACTTTATTACCGCTGCTGCACAAACCATAAAAGCGTGTAAAGACTTTAACCATGAATGGAAGAGGTAAACGTACTATACAAATCAAAAAAGCATTGTAACAATCTACAATGCTTTTTTGTTTTATGGTAGTAGATTAAAGTGAAAGAAGTATAAATAGAAAATCACACCCTTTTGGATATTAAATAGCACTAATTTTTAATAGAAAATACAAGAAATGTAATATTCATACTTCAAAAATAGATGTATTCATCATCTTGTTAATTTATCGAATTACGGTTATAAAGTATGCTATTTACTTTTATTCAATAGGCTGATGTACAATGTCTTAATATTGTAATTATCAGTTTTTTTTCTCCAAAATTACCAAACCTGACGTTTTTAGTAGGTTTTTGGCAAAATATCCCCTTTAAAAAGGCTTGTGATCTGCAAAAAAAGGCGCGAAATTATGGATAAAATACAAGAAAAATATCATCAATTTTATGAAAATATTTAGATAGTTTTACAC
>CALFCI010000116.1 GCA_937951135.1 uncultured Aquimarina sp.
TTCCCAGCTTTACCAGCTTCTGTTTTTGTAAAGGTAGTTGGTGCGATAAATACAGTTTGTTTTTTAGCATCTTCTTTAGTTCCTTTTTTGTTTACATACCCTTCAGGGTATACACTAAAGTAAATTTGTAATCCATTTGGTTTTACCCCTACCGTTTTGCTTTCTTGTTCGATATAGGCAAGATAGTGTTCCAAATCTTCTTTGCTTAGGTATAAAGATCGATTGGCATGAAAGTTTTCGTCTTGTCCATTGGCTTGTGTTTCTTTTTCAATACGTCTAGCCCGTGGTGTATACAGGTCATAATGTTCTTTGGCTTCTTTACTAGAGATAATGATGTTTGGTCTTTTTACGATTCTAGGAGTGGGTTGCTCTTCCTCTTGCTCAGGTGGTTGTGGGTTTTCGGTGTTGTTTTTTGGTGTTGTTCCGTCACAGGAAACTGATAGGCATGCAGTGGCTAGTACTAGTGTACATACCATAAGGGTACGGATAGTAGTTGTTACTGTTTTCATTGTTTTTGGTTGTTTTTTTAGTTGTGGATTTGTGATAGTGTTTCTTAGGATATGCTATAAGGCATACTCCAATACTTAAAAGTAGTCTTTTTATATATTATTTTAAAATGAATGTCAGGATTATCGGTGTATTTTTTTTATAAGTCATTAATTAATAGTGGAATGCGTTTTTTTTAGAAGGTTATTTTTTTCTGAAGTTATGGGAAAAAGGGGTGTTTACCCCCTCTTAAAAGTAGTGAAATACCTAGGTATACTAGGTAGTATTTTACTTTTAAATTTAGTATAATAGTACTGAGTACTAAATAGATAGTTCATGGTTTGATCTGTCTCGTATTCTATGGATAACATGATGTAACTAATCTAGTGACTAACAGGAGGCTGAATACTGCTACTAAATTTCTATATTAGCCTATAAACCAATACTGATGAAAATAATTTTATATATACTGTCTATTCTAGTACTCCTAAGTTGTAGTTGTACTGATACCGTAAGAAAAGACCCCTATACGTCTCTGGAGTATGCATTGTCTAATGCTGATGACGTGTACATTTTAGAATTACAAAACCAAGGTCTTTATGAGATCCCAATAGACATTCGTACGCTAAAAAACTTGGAGGAATTGCGGTTAGACGACAATCATTTGAAAGTGATCCCAGCAGAGATTGGAAGTCTTCCAGAATTATTTCACGTAGATATTAGTCAAAACGAAATTTCTGAACTGCCAGAATATATCGGGAATCTTTTAAAATTGGAAAAATTATATGCACAGCAAAACCAATTGGATAGCTTGCCTGAATTGTTTTATGGATTAGAACGTTTGCAGTGGTTGGATTTATCTCAAAATCGATTTGAACATATACCAAAAACAGTATATACCTTAACTACGTTGAAGCATTTGATGCTGTCTAAAAATAAAATCACAAAGCTTTCTGCATCCATTGGATATTTGCAACACTTAGAAACGCTATCATTGGCACATAATCGATTGACGAGCCTTCCAAAAGCGATCACCAATTTGAATCATTTAAAACTAATAGACCTGCGAGGAAACTCTTTTTCGCCTAGTGAACAAGCAAAGACTAAAAGGCGATTGCCTGCTGATTGTGAGGTGTTGTTTTGATGTTAATTTGGTTGATGGTTGACAGTTGACAGTTGACAGTTGACAGTTGATGGTTGATGGTTGATTGTCACTCCCGAACCATCGGGAGCGTGATTTCTGGAGAGTATCGTAGGAAATTGTATCGAGATGCAATGTTAACGAGATGCATAAAAAGGGTCTCGATACAATTTTTTTTCATTGCATTACAAAAAATCACTCGACCTGACGAATCGATGTGAAATGAAACGCAGACCGTCACATCGAGTGATTTCTGGAGTGTAACGTAAGAAATTGTATCGAGATGCAATGTTAACGAAATGCATAAAAAAGGGTCTCGATACCCCTTTCTGCAAAGGGGCAGGCTTTTTTTTCATTGCATTACAAAAAACCACTCGACCTGACGGAACGACTAAAACGAAACGTCATATCGAGTGTTTTTCGAAGCGAAGCAAAGAAAAATGTATCGAGATGTCTTTAAATTGTACATCAGTCGATACTACTCAATACTCAATACTTTTTACTCAGTACTAAATACTACCATTTAAAATTCCGCATTCATTGGAGTTCTAGGATAAGGGATTACATCTCGGATATTCGACATTCCGGTAACGAATAATACTAAGCGTTCAAATCCTAATCCAAATCCACTGTGGGTACACGTACCAAAACGTCTAGTATCTAGGTACCACCATAATTCTTCTTCAGGGATGTCTAGTGCTGCCATTTTTTCTTTTAGCACATCTAAGCGTTCTTCTCGTTGTGATCCTCCTACGATCTCTCCTATGCCTGGAAAAAGAATATCCATGGCACGTACTGTTTTGCCATCTTCATTAAGACGCATATAGAAGGCTTTGATTTTTGCAGGGTAGTCAAATAAAATCACTGGACACTTAAAATGTTTTTCTACTAAATAGCGTTCATGCTCACTTTGTAAGTCTGCACCCCATTCTTCGATGATGTATTTGAATTTCTTTTTCTTATTAGGTTTAGAATTTTTTAAGATGTCGATGGCTTCGGTATAACTTACTCTTTTAAAATTGTTGTCTACAATAAAACTCAGTTTGTCACGAAGCGACATTTCTGCGCGTTCTGCTTGTGGTTTTTGTTTGTCTTCTTGTTGTAATCGATGTTCTAAAAATTCTAAATCATCGGCACAGTTGTCTAATGCGTACTGCACTACATATTTGATAAAATCTTCTGCCAAATCCATATTGTCATCAAGATCATTAAATGCCACTTCGGGTTCGATCATCCAAAATTCTGACAAATGGCGAGAAGTATTTGAGTTTTCGGCTCTAAATGTAGGGCCAAACGTATAGATACTGCCTAAGCCCATGGCATAGGTTTCTCCTTCTAATTGTCCAGAAACGGTAAGATTGGTTTCCCTTCCAAAAAAGTCTTTGCTATGGTCTACAGTATTCTCTTCCGTCTTTGGAATGTCATTTAGTGCTAAGTTGGTGACTTTAAAGGATTCTCCAGCGCCTTCGGCATCACTGCCTGTAATGATAGGTGTGTGCACATAATAAAAATCGTTTTTCTGAAAATATTGATGTACTGCAAACGAAAGTTTAGAACGGACTCTCATAATAGCACCAAATGTATTGGTTCGGATACGCAAATGCGCTTGTTCTCTTAGCTTTTCTAAAGAATGACGTTTAGGAGATAATATGGTGCGTTTTAGTTCTTCAGGATCCGAAAGACCTTCTACAGTAAGTTCCGAAACTTGAATTTCTACCCGTTGTCCTTTTCCTTCACTTTCGACTAAAATACCTTTAATATGAACTGAAGCTCCTACAGTAATCTGTTGTTGTGTGGTCTCGGATACGATTCCATCTGCAATCACACATTGTATGGTGTGAATCGTAGAACCATCATTTACCGCAATAAATCGGTCATTACGAAAGGAACGAACCCATCCTTTTATGGTAACAGATTGTGATCGTTGGTCACTCTGTAATACGTCAACTATTTTAGTATGCTTCATCTTATGTGCTTAATTTTAAGAAACCATATCCGATACTGCTAGTGTACCTTTTATGCTTTTTGAGTCATAATACTGCTCAAAATTTAATAAGGAAGCAAAGATAATTTTTTTAATCCACATTGTGGAGTTTAATTCTCTGGGGCTTGCCTCGAAATGTGAAAATAGTTATCTGCTAGACGCTTCGTGAGCTTGCTCCGGGGTAGTTGACTTGGATAGGCGATACTGTAAACTTAAAAAAGTATACTAGTATAGATTCAAAACTGTATGGAGGTACTATCTATTCTGTGCGGGTTTTGAAGTGTAATATGTACTAACCTATTCCTTTTTTTTGAATCTAGTGTTTGTTTTTAGATCCGATATGTATTTCGGTTATGGTGTTTGTTTTGAATACTGAGATTGGCGATAATCTGCCGTTTTGGTGATTTTTTAACTACGGTAAAACCGTAAAAAACAAGTGATTTTGAGCGAAAATGCTTGATTTTTATTCCTTTTTTTTAAAAAAAAAATTTTTTTTTAAAAAAGTTAAATTATTGATTTTTAAGTTTTTAAAATTATTGATTCCTTTATTTTAGTTATAAATATGTTAAAATTATGTAAAATTCAACTTCAAGGGATTTCTCCCCTTTAAAAGTGTTTCAGGATATAAAAATGGAACGTATATTGCAGCTGCAAATACAACCTTTGTATTTGCAATAGTATGCATGGTAGATTTTGGGGTAATCTATCTTGCGAAAGGTTCGTTAGTTCGCTAACGGGCCTTTTTTTTGTTAGTGTTTGGTTTAGTATTAAGTACAGAGTACTGAGTACTTAATACTGTGTACTTACTGAGTACAGAGTAGAGAGTACTTAATACTGTGTACACAAGCCCTAGATAAAAAGATCGCTCTTACAACTTTTGTATAACAAATCATAAAAAAACAGGAAATGCATGCTGTAAAAAGCATTTTAAACTAACAACTAACAACTAACAACTAACAACTAACAACTAACAACTAACAACCTATTTATCTTCTTCTGGTGGTAGTTCATCATCATTAGCGATGATTCTTAATTTTGGTTCTTTTAGCGTTGTTTTATTCGCAATGTTACGTTCTAGAGATAGCAATAATGAAGGAAGTAATAATAGATTCGATAACATCGCAAATAATAGGGTAGCAGATACTAATCCTCCTAATGCTTTGGTGCCTCCAAAACTAGAAATCATGAATACAGAGAAGCCAAAGAATAATACAGTAGAGGTATAGAACATACTTACACCGGTTTCTCTAAGCGCAGCGAATACGGATTTTTTAATTTTCCATTTGTTCGCTTTTAATTCCTGTCGGTATTTGGCTAAGAAATGGATGGTGTCATCTACAGAAATCCCAAAGGCAATACTAAATACTAATATTGTAGACGGTTTTATGGGTACACCTAGATAGCCCATCAGTCCAGCGGTCATCAGTAAAGGAAGTAAGTTGGGAATGATAGAGATTAAAATCATTTTTAAAGATCGAAACATCCATGCCATAAATAGTGCAATTAGTATGATGGCTAGCCCCAATGAAAATACTAGATTCCAAACTAAATAGTTGGTTCCTTTTTGGAAAATAAGTGCTTTTCCTGTAAACGAAACCGTATATTTTTCTTCTGGAAATATCTTGGCAAGTTTTGGTTTTAGCTGTTCTTCGATCCTTTCCATTTCTTCTGTACCGACATCTTTCATAAATGTGGTAATTCTAGCATATTGTCCTGTGCTGTCCACATAACTTTTCATGACTCCAGATTTAGACTCAAAACGTTTTACATACGGCAGAATAAAGTTTTTTTCTTGACTCGTTGGGATTTGATAATATTTGGGATTACCATTATAGTACGTTTGCTTGGCATACTTTACTAAATTCGTAATAGAGATTGGTTTAGAAAGCTCTGGAATCTCAGATAAAGCTTCTTCCAAGCGCTCCATTCGTTTTAAAGTGGATAATTTTAAGACTCCTTTTTTTCGTTTGGTATCGATTAGGATTTCTAATGGCATGATGCCATCAAACTCGTCTTCAAAAAATTCAATATCTTTATAGAATCCAGCAGTTTTAGGCATGTCTTCTAGTAAACTACCAGATACTTTAATCGTATAGATTCCGATAATGCTTAGTATAAGAATTACTACTGCAGAAATATAAATGGTAATTCTTCTATTTTTAACCATACGTTCCATCCAATCGACAAAACGCTCTATCCATTGCTTTTCTAGATGTTTTAAATGGCGTTCTTTAGGCGGTGGCATATAACTATAGATGATGGTAATCACCAATAGACAAAGAATAAAAAGTGCTATAATGTTTAGCGAAGCAACAATTCCAAATTCTTTAAGTAGTTTACTTTCTGTAAGGGCAAAAGAAGCAAAGCCAGCCGCAGTGGTTACATTGGTCATTAGCGTTGCATTTCCTACTTTGGTGATGACCCGTTGTAATGATTTTGCCTTATTACCATGTTTTTTAATTTCTTGTTGATATTTGTTGATTAAGAAAATACAATTCGGAATTCCAATAACAATAACCAGTGGAGGGATAATAGCAGTGAGGACTGTAATTTCATATTTTAGTAACCCAAGAAATCCGAAAGCCCACATGACCCCAATTATTACAGCAACCATCGAAATGAAAGTAGCTCTAAAGGATCGGAAAAAGAAAAAGAAAATTAATGAGGTCACTAGTAATGCCGCTAGGATAAAAATTTCAATTTCATCCATGATGTTTTGAGAATTCATGGTTCGGATATACGGCATTCCCGAAACTTTCACATCCATTTGATATTGCTGTTCAAATGCTTCTATTTTAGGGACTAATACAGTTTCGATAAATTTCTTTCTAGCAATGGTATTTACAATGTCTTTATCTAGGTATAATGCACTTTGTACAGTTTGGGATTTAGCACTAAATATTAGTCCTTCATAAAAAGGAAGTTTATGAAATAAAGTTTCTTTATACAATGCGACTTGTTCTGGGGTGTAGCTGCTATCTTTTATAAATGGGAGTAACTCAAATCGAGGTGGGTTTTCTTCTTTTTTTAGGGTTTTGAGATCTCCTAATGATAGTACTAATTCAATCTCATCATAGGTTTTGAATGAAGCATTAAAATCATTCCAAGCTTTTAATTTTTTTGGCGTAAATAAGAGGCTGTCTTGTATTGCCATGACAATAAGATTCCCTTCATCTCCAAACTTATCCAAAAAATTATGGTATTCGACGTTTATGATATGATCATCAGGAAGGAGATTGGCTTCAGAAAAGGAAAACTTCATCTGTTTCCATTGGAAACCGAGAAATATGGTGATTCCAATGATGAGTATCGCGATAAATGCTCTATTACGAAGAATAACACCTGCAAGCGCATTCCAAAATCCAAAGGTAAGTAGTTTTGCCATTCTTATAGTTACGGTTGGTAAAGATACTATTTTGGAAGGGGATAAGTAAAGGGCTTTTCGATCTTTTGTGATAAATATTTTAACCCGCTTTAGGTATTTGAGAGTGTGTTGGATTTTCCAACATGTAATGGGGTGCTATTTGGTTACTGAGGATATGAAAAAATGGTTGTTCTCGATTCAAAATTACGTCATCACTTTGTGATCCAGACCTACTAGGTTTTCAAAACCTAGTAGGTCTAACAAGGTGCCTAGTTATAAAACAATGATTATTAGAAGTCTAAAGCATAACGATTGTTTTTTGTCATGTACTCAGATTTGATTTATAACTTCAAATAAAAAGTAAATTTAAACGCAATATTGTCTTCAAAATTAGGCAAATGATATGCGCCATAGCGGTAGGTAAAACTTAATCCAAAACCTGCCAGTAATTTATTGATTTCAAATCCAGATTCTTGATAGCCTTGGTCTAATGCGTTGAAGGAGATTCCTTGGTGTTGTTCGGTGTTTCTAATGTCACCAATAGCATAGCGTGAAATGAGTACTACTTCTGGTTTTAACCATTGTGTGATGGTGATCGGTCGTAACTGGTGTCGTATTTGTAAGGTTGCCAATCGATCACTAAAAAACTCGCTAAAGAACATGGTTTCAAAACTACGTCGGCCAGCGACAGAAAATCGTTGGAATACGGTTTCTTTTGTGGGAGCATTGGGATACGCATGGTATAGGTGGGTGAGTGGGATCGTGCCAATAGCAATATCTCCTTCTAGTAAAAAACTGGTTTTGGATTGATCGAGTCTTCGGATATCATACGCGATTTTAACCCCCATTTTACTATAGCTAAAGTCACTTTTTGAAATGCCTTTAATTCCTCGGGTATATTGCAATGTTATTTTAGGAAATCCGTCATGAATTTCCCGCATACCATCAGGAGTGTTTAGAAAATCACTAAATGGACTCCAACGTAGCGCTATAGAGGCTTCTGCCGTAGTGTAATTGGTATATGTGATTCCTGCGTTCAAAAAAGAGTATCCGGCTGTAGGGGTGATGCTGCTCCGTGACAGTTGCGTTTCTGATAATAATTTAGGAAGTATTCGATGTTGTAGACTCGTACTCCAGGTTTTGTGCTTATAATAAAAATCAATATTTACTAATCGGGGTTCAAATAAGGAATAAATTCGCCTATCCGTAAGATAAGCAAAGCTTCCAACTTCTTTTAAATCATCGGTGTAATTTACATTGAGCCAAGATCCTTTAGTTTTGTTTAGCAGTACACCACCACCGATACCATATTTTATCGTTCTATCTTTGAACCCGTATACTCCATATCCTTCGATTCTAAATCGTTTGGATAGCTTTTCATTAGTCAGTCCTCCAATACCTAATCGCAGCCCTTCAAAATTGTTATATTTAATAGGGTAGGTGAGGTCTAGGTCAAAAAAGCTTAATGGGTAATACCCCAAGTTAAAACTTTTGATCACGTTGATCCTGCGGGCTATATTTTGTGCTTTTACAATACTGTCAATTACAGGAAAAGAATTGAGGTCTTTTTGTGTGATTGCGCTAGTACGATAAGTATTCCAATAGTCTTCAGATCGAGCATTGGCTTCTGGATCAATCTCAATTGAAGCTTGATTGTGTTTTACTTGCGGATTGGTGTTGAATTGAAAATCAAAATAATCCGTTTCTGAAATTAAAAAATCCTGAGCTTCCTTTGGGAGTGCTTTTCTGTGCTCTAAACGTCCTACGGCAATTTTACCACCAAATAGGCTTACTTTCTGTTTTCCACTTCCAGGTCTGATCGTTACTTTTTGTCGTATAGGAAACCATTTCTGTACTGTAGGTTTGTACTGAAATTCATGAGTAATGAGTATGTTTAGCTCTCCTCGTACTTCTGCAATAGCTTTTTGAATGGCAAGTGTTTCTGTGTCTAAATACAATACACCTTCTAAGTTCGCAGTTTTTTTTGATTTTTTTGGTTGAAATAAAATGACATAAGCTGGGGTGCTTCCTTGAGTAGTATCCAGCACTTTATAATGATAATTTTTTAAGGCGCTTTTTGATAATGGACCGGCATACCCGTTGTCGAATATAGTATAGATTTCTTCATATAATGAATGGGATTGTATGGTAATTCCTAATATATCGTATACTGGCGTTTTAAAACCTGTCATTCGTGTTGCCAATACGGTTTGTTTTTCTTTTACATTTTTAGTACGATCCTGTCGATACAGGCTCACTTTTTCAGATAAGAAAGAGTGTGCGTCATTAAAAATATGTTCCAAATCTACTGCTGTAGTATCCCGAATGTCAACTTTTGCGGTATTGTCTTCAGTAATTTTAAATTTATTATAACTTTTATAACTGTACTGTGAAACGCTTTTTTGTGGGTTGTTTTCTTTTTTGCTTTGTATGGCTTTTTTAATGATGCGTCGTGCTATAGTATTTGGAGTATCTAATGTAATCGTCTCCAGATTTTCGGCAAGCGGTGTAAGGAGTACTTCTATTTTTTCAATAGCACTGGAGGAAATAGTGATTGTTTTTTTTTCATATCCAGGGTAGTGTATGCTAAATAGTAGCGGATAGGTGTCTGATACAATCTTAAATGTGCCACGAACAGAAGACAATGCATAGTCATTTCCGTTGATGTGTACTGTGGCAAATGATAATGGAGTTCTAGTTTCACGGTCATATACGGTACCTTCGATATTCACTTGAGAATAGGCAAGAAACCCTATGCAGTAAAAAAATAAAAATAAGAAGTTTCGCATTATCAATGTGCATTCATAAACTTAGGGAGGTATATACTGAAGTAAGCGCTTTTGTTAAAAAGCGCTTACTGTAATGTATCGTTATTATACGGTCATGATTTCTTTTTCTTTCGTCGCTAAGATTTCATCTATCTTTTTGATATAGGTATCTGTAAGTTTTTGAATTTCTTGTTCTGTGCTTTTGGCAGCGTCCTCAGATAATCCATCTTTTTCTAATTTCTTAATTTCAGTATTTGCGCTTTTTCTTTCATTTCGAATAGAAACTTTAGAATCTTCGGTTTCCATTTTAGCTTGTTTTACTAATTCACGTCTTCGTTCTTCCGTTAATGGAGGGACACTAATAATGATACTTTCGCCATTATTCATAGGATTAAACCCTAAGTTAGCAAGCATGATTCCTTTTTCAATTTCTTGGAATAATGATTTTTCAAAAGGTTGTATAGTGATGGTTCTGGCATCTGGTGTGCTAATGTTTCCTACTTGACTTAATGGAGTAGATGAGCCGTAATACTCTACCATCACACTACCTAGCATTGCAGGAGATGCTTTTCCAGCTCTAATGTTTAATAGTTTTTTTTCGAGATGAGATAATGCACTGTGCATAGCTTCTTTAGTAGCATCCAGTAAAAAGTCGAGTTCTTCGTTCATCTTTGTGTGATTTTATAGTGTGATCAAAAAAATAATTGAGTCAATATCGTTATAAATTTACTTTGGTTCCAACGGCTTCTCCAGAAACTACTTTGAGTAGGTTTCCGGTTTTATTCATATCAAATACGATGATAGGTAATTTGTTTTCTTGACTTAGGGTAAATGCTGTAGTGTCCATAACTTTAAGTCCTTTTTGTAATACATCATCAAAAGATATGAAATCAAATTTTGTAGCAGCAGCATCTTTTTCTGGATCCGCAGTATAGATTCCATCGACACGTGTTCCTTTTAAAATAACATCGGCTTTAATTTCAATAGCTCTTAGTACTGCCGCTGAATCTGTTGTAAAATAAGGATTTCCGGTACCTCCTCCAAAAATAACAACTCTTCCTTTTTCGAGATGGCGCATTGCTTTTCGCCGGATAAAAGGTTCGGATACTTCATTAATTTGAATTGCAGATTGTAAGCGCGTTGGGATTTCAGCATCTTCAAAAGCACTTTGTAGTGCTAATCCATTAATAACGGTCGCCAACATGCCCATGTGATCACCTTGTACACGATCCATTCCTTTACTAGCTCCAGAAACTCCTCTAAAAATATTACCTCCACCAATGACAACAGCTACTTCTACACCAGCATCAGTAATCTGTTTTACCTCATTTGCATACGCTGCTAGTCGAATAGGATCAATGCCATATTGACGATCCCCCATCAAAGCTTCACCGGATAATTTTAGTAATATTCTTTTGTATTTCATTTTAAATCGTGTTTTATACTATGACTAGGTTTTACATGGTGTTTAGATACTACAATAAACTATCAAAAAACAGGGTGTTTTAGATGTGTCTTAGGGCAGATCAAGTTGTATGTTTATGCAAATATAACGATATTCTTAATTTAAGAAATAGTTTGTATGGGTTTATCTACGCCTTCTTTGTTGTTGGGTGTAATATCAAAGCTGGTGGTGTAACAGAAGGAGATATTGCATTGCTGTTTTGGATAGTAGAATCAAAAAAGCCATTTCGATATCGAAATGGCTTTTGATTTTGGAAATTCCAAAAAAATACTATAGATAGGTGTTATAGTGAGATTCTTTCGAAAGCTACAACTTCTACTTTAAATTCACTTACATAGTCAGCTACACTTTTCTTTTCATCTTTGATGAAGTTCTGATCTAGTAAACACTGTTCTTGATCTAGTGTAGTGTTGTCTGAAATAAACCTTTCGATTTTACCAGGCAAAATTTTGTCCCAGATTTTTTCTGGTTTCCCTTCCGCTTTCAAATCTGCTTTTAGTTGTTCTTCAGCTTTAGCAATTACGGCATCAGTTAATTGTGCGCGAGAGATAAATTGAGGTACATTTTTCAATGTTTTCCCTAATCTACCCAATTCGATATTGTCTTTTTCAATCACTGCAATTCGAGCATCAGTTTCAGAAGCTACAAATGCAGGATCAAAATCTTTGTAAGACAATGTTGTTGCCCCCATAGAAGCTACTTGCATAGATATATCTTTAGCCACTACTTCTGCTTGGTCAATAGTTTCTGATAAACCCGTTAATGCACCAATTTTATTTCCGTGGATGTAAGCACCTACAAAAGGAGCTTCTATCACTTTAAAATCACCGATTTCAATTTTTTCACCAATAACTCCAGTTTGCTCAGTCAATTTTTCTTGAACACTCATTCCGTTGTATTGTGCGGCTAATAAATCTTCTTTTGAAGAAGCGTTTAATGCCAATTCAGCTAAATCATTAGCTAAAGCTACAAAGGAGTCATTTTTTCCAACGAAATCAGTTTCACAGTTTAATGAAACGATAATTCCTTTGTTTTTTGCGCTATTTACTTTCGCAATAACAGCACCTTCAGTAGATTCTCTGTCGGCTCTTTTTGCGGCAACTTTTTGCCCTTTTTTACGAAGTACTTCGATCGCTTTATCGAAATCTCCTTCAGCTTCGATAAGTGCTTTTTTACAATCAAGCATTCCAGCTCCTGTAGTCTTACGTAGTTTACCTATGTCTGCGGCTGTAATCTTTGCCATAATATAATTCTTTTATATTTTGTGTTAAAAAAAGAGCCGTTTAGCGATCTACTCATAAAAGTAAGGAACTAAACGACTCATTAATCTGTGCTTTGCTAAGTCTTGCTTAACACAACATTGTGTTTTGTTAAGATGCTTAACTGATTATACTAGATAATCAATGAATGCTATTCTTCCTCTTTTGCTACTTCTGTAGTTGGAGCTACTGCTTCAGCTTTTGCAGGAGCTGCTACTGCCGCTTCAGTTTTCGCAGGAGCCGGTGCTGCTACTTCAGCTGGAGCTGCTGCTTCAGTTTTTGCTGGAGCCGGTGCTGCATTCTCTTTTGGCGCATCTTTGGAAGCTTTTCTTTCGCTTAATCCTTCAATAACTGCGTCAGAAACGAAAGTCATTACTTTGTCAATAGATTTTGAAGCATCATCATTTGCGGGTATTACATAATCAACCTGACGTGGATCAGAGTTGGTATCTACCATTGCAAAAATTGGAATGTTTAACTTCTGAGCTTCTTTTACAGCGATATGCTCGCGTGTAATATCTACGATAAATAATGCCCCAGGTAGCCGAGTCATCTCAGATATAGAACCTAAATTCTTTTCTAATTTTGCTCTTAAACGGTCTACTTGTAAACGTTCTTTCTTAGATAGTGTATTGAATGTCCCATCTTTTTTCATTCTATCGATAGCTGCCATTTTCTTAACAGCTTTACGGATAGTTACAAAGTTTGTTAGCATTCCACCAGGCCATCTTTCAGTAATGTAAGGTTGGTTTGCTTTTGCAGCTTTCTCAGCTACGATTTCCTTTGCTTGTTTTTTTGTAGCGACAAAAAGAATTTTTCTGCCAGATGCTGCGATTTTCTTCAAAGCTTCACTTGCTTCGTCGATTTTTGCAGCAGTTTTGTATAAGTTGATGATATGGATGCCATTACGCTCCATATAGATGTAGGGTGCCATATTAGGATCCCATCTTCTCGTTAAGTGACCGAAATGTACACCTGCATCAAGTAATTCTTTTACTTCGATATTGTTTGCCATTTTTGTAATAGTTTACGTTCTGTTGAATTAGCAATACTCAAGTGTTTACAGTTTTGTAAGACCTTAAGCATTTAGATGCTAAACTAACCTCTCGATAATGATCGAGATAACAACATGTTTTTAAATTTTTTAATCCACATTGTGGAGTTTACTTCTTCGAGGCTTGCCTAGAAATCTGAAAGCTATTTTTGCGCCAGATGCCTTGTGGGCTTGCTGCGAGGTAGTTGACTACTTGAAACATTTTGCAATGTTCAAGGAGAACTTTGATAGCTCTAGAAATCTTGTGTGCGCTACGATTAACGTTTAGAGAACTGGAATTTCTTACGTGCTTTCTTCTGTCCAAATTTCTTACGTTCCACCATTCTAGGGTCTCTTGTAAGTAATCCTTCTGGTTTAAGAATGATTCTGTTTTCTGCATCTATTTCGCATACTGCTCTAGAGATTGCTAAACGTACTGCTTCTGCTTGTCCAGTGATTCCGCCACCAAATACATTTACTTTAACATCATACTTGTCAGCATTTTCTGTTAGAGTTAACGGTTGGTTTACTTTGTACTGTAAAGTTGCAGTAGTAAAATAGTCATTCAGATCTTTCTTGTTGATCGTAATGTTTCCAGAACCTTCTTTTAGGTAGATTCTAGCGACAGCCGTTTTTCTACGACCGATTTTGTGAATTACTTCCATTACTTAATTTCGTTTAAGTTAACAGTTTTAGGCTGTTGCGCTTCTTGATCGTGCTCAGCTCCTGAATATACCTTAAGATTACGGAATATAGCTGCACCTAATTTGTTTTTAGGTAGCATTCCTTTTACCGCTTTCTCGATTAAACGCTCTGGGTTCTTGTCATACAATTCCTGAGCAGTAAGACTTCTTTGCCCTCCTGGGTAACCGGTGTGACGGATATACGATTTATCTGTCCATTTTTTTCCAGTTAAGTTGATTTTTGCCGCATTGGTAATGATAACATTATCTCCGCAATCAACATGTGGGGTAAAGCTAGGCTTGTGCTTACCTCTTAGTAATACTGCTACTACTGAGGATAGGCGACCTAAAGTCTTTCCTTCAGCATCTACGTGTAACCATTCTTTTGTAACGGTTGCTTTATTCGCAGATACTGTTTTGTAACTTAATGTGTCCACACTAATTAATTTTACATACTTATCCGTAAGGATAAGTGGGTTAAACATTCCTTTCCCTGTATAAAACAGGGGTGCAAATGTACAATTATATATTTAGATAGCAAATGGTTAGTGGGATATTTATTATGATCTTATGGTTGAGTTGCAAAATTTTGCAACTGTACAATTGAGCTGGAAAATTTTGAGGTTGAGTCGCAAGATATTGCGACTGTACTTGAAAGATTTTGTGTTGAGTCGCAAAATTTTGCGACTGTACTTGAAAAATCTTGCGACTGTACTTAAGATCTTGTATTTTGCATAGCTATTATACCAGCTTATGATTCGATTTTTTTTTAGAAGTTGCCTTTTTCTTTTTTTAGTAAGTTGTGCTAGGGCTGCACCACAACAAGTTGTACCGACAATTGCGGATCAAAACGAAGAGAAGGAGGCGCAGCGATTGTCTTTTTTTCTGGAGCACTATGATCGATTTTTTGCGACTTCTTTTAATGTTTCTGAATGTCCGGGTGCTGCCGTGGTGATCGTTAAAGATTCTGTGGTCGTATACAAGAGGGGTTTTGGAGTGAAACAAATTAAAACGGAGGATTCTGTAGATGTGCATACCGTTTTTAGAATTGCAAGTCTTTCTAAAGGGGTTACGGCAATGCTTGCGGGTAATTTGGCGGATCGTCAAGAGCTGGAATGGCAACAACCCATACAAGAGGTAGTGCCTACATTTAGTCTTAAAGATAAAGCCCAGGCGAGTAGGCTTACTGTAAACCATTTATTGTCGCATACGGCAGGCTGTTATCCATATACAGGGTCAAAATTAATTAATAGTGGTTCGTCTTTAAAAACGATTATGGCTAATTTACGCTATACTGGTGTTGTGGCGAAAGAAGGAACGCAATATGCGTATCAAAATGCTGTGTTTTCGGTGCTAGAAAAGGTAATGGAAAATACTACAAAACAGTCTTTTGATAGTCTATTACAGCAGCGATTGTTTGTGCCAGCGGGAATGCGTAGTGCCTCTAGTACTTATGCTGATATAAAGGGTAATGCCAATGTAGCATTACCGCATCGATACAATCATTCTGCAAAAAAATATTATCTTACCAATATTCATAAAAATTATTATAATGTTGCTGCTGCGGGAGGGGTTAATGCTTCTATCTCGGATATGGGGGAGTATTTGAAAATACTTTTAGGAAACCGACCTGATATCATCTCTGATGCCAGTCGCGCCCAAATGTGGACGCCTGAGATTTGCACGAGTACTACCAATACTATGTATGTAAATATGTGGGATGGTGTTACCAATTCTTATTATGCTAAAGGATGGCGGGTATTGGAGTATCGAGGGAGAACCATATATTATCATGGGGGTAATGTAAATCAATATAAAGGACAGGTGATGGTCGATCCCGAAAATGGATTGGCTATTTGTGTATTGTTTAATGGGCCTAATGCTTTTAATGGTGCAGTAATGCCTACGTTTTTGAGCTATTATGATTTTTTTAAGGGGATGCAAGAAGGGTTGTAGGGGTGTTGTTTTTGAAAATAGAACTTTTTCTCAGAACCTATCATATAACTAAATGGTAATGCGCTGCCCGAGACATTACCATCAGCAATAAGAATCTTCGTTTCGCTGCAAGAACCAAGAACCAAGACGCTATTCCCGAGGTAAAACTTGAGCTATTTTATGGATTGCATCTAAAAAATATTATTTACTTTTTAATAAACATATTTTACCAGTTAATATAATGTCATCTTCTACATCTTCTTCTATGCATACAGCATCCTAATATCAAAAGGAATAGTTTAGTTTTCATAATCTCTTATTTGGTATACGCATTAGCATGCAACTCTTGCATCCTCCTCCGTAAAGGTATGGGTAGGATGGCATACATAATTTCATGTGGGATGTCTACTGCTGTTTAGTATGGGTTAAAAACCATCATTATGGAATACCTGTCCTTTTCGAAGTATTTTTCCTGTAGTTGCATCTAAATCGTAGTAAATTGTTTCTATACTAGAATCATCTCCTGTTCCAAATCGTTTCGCTAGTATTGTCCAGTAATATAGCACCTCTTCCTTTTCAGTTTTTTGTTTTCTTCGTATCGAGGAAATTTCAAACCCCTTTTTTAATTTCGTTTTTACAATGGCTAATGCTTCTTTAAAACAGATGGGATAATGCACTGCATCTCTATGATCGATTACTTCTGTTATGTTTCCCTCTATATCGTAGTGGGTTTCGGTGCCTATGTACTCACCTCCCTTTCTGTACTTAAACTTTAAATATTTAATTCTTCCATTTTTATAGTATTTATTAATTTTATTAATTTTACTAGTTTTATTATATTTCCATTGTATGATTTCTCTATTTTCGTATTTCGATACCTCTTGTAGTAAATATTTATTATCTACCATAACGGCATGATCACTCTTCTTAAATAAAGAATCATATCCTTTTATATCTATAACCCTTTCATCATCATATAAGGTCATATCAAAATCACATAGCGTATCGTTTTGTATATGGGTTTGTATGCTTTTACAACTGATAGAGCATCCTAATATCAAAAGGAATAGTTTAGTTTTCATAATCTCTTATTTGGTATACGCATTAGCATGCAACTCTTGCCATTGCCAATGGTAGGTATGTTTTTTAGGATTATCATAATCCATATAATTATCGGTGCTTTTACCTTTAAAGCGATGTGATTTTTCTGGATCTCTTGCAGCATCCTCCGTAAAGGTATGTGGTAGCCCAATAGCATGCATGATTTCATGCGGGATTTCTACTTTTGGGTCTTTATCCTCATTTTTTAAAAACATCATCGAAATCCCTGTTTTGGTGACTCCGTTTGTATAGCTTTTAGTTCCATCATCATTAGGGATATAGCATTCTAAATTCGTTAAAAACAAGAGGATTTCATCAGACTGTTTCAGGTGTTTGGTATAGTATAGGTTGCATAAATTATTAAAAAAACGGTTTTTATCTGCGTCAGTATACTTTAGAGCACCAGAGGCAATACCGTTGACACAAGAAGCATCGATCTGGGGCATATACCGCTGTACTACGGGATCTTTTTGATCTAAAGTAGTAAGATCAAATACCTCTGCCGTT
>CALFCI010000117.1 GCA_937951135.1 uncultured Aquimarina sp.
TCGTAGCAGTATCCGTTTGTCCGTTATCCAAATCTGTCATCAAATAAGGAATCGGTGTTGGATTGCCTGTAAAGGCTGGAATCGGATCAAAAGTAACAATACCTGTCAGTGGATCATACGTCCAAGTTCCTTCTAAAGGATCCGTAAACGTTAAATCTACAACGCCAGGTGTAGAAGGATCTAAATCGATACTTACATCACTAAATGTTGGAGTACTACCATCAGATAATTCATCATTACCCAATATCGAAATATCTGTATTAGCACCCGTTATTGTTGGTACTGCATTCGTATCATCATTCGCTATTGGGGCAACTGCAGTGTATTCTATATTTACGGTAGCAATGTTTGATGTTGCTCCTTCATTATCATCTACTGTATAGGTAATATCTGTTGGATTACCGGTAAAACCATCTTCTGGATCAAAACTCAATTCACCCGTATTGCTATCATACAACCAAACTCCTTGATTCGGCACGGTAAAACCGATAACATCGCCATCAACATCTGTAACCACATTCGTTGCGCCTCCTGGGGTCGTTAAATTTACAGTAAGAGCGTCTATAGCGACATCATCTGTATCACCATCTAATAGGTCTACAGATACTGTTGTCCCCGCAGTATTTCCTAAACTCGATTCATTATCTGCTACGGGAGGTGCATTTGGTGTTATGGTAACACTTGCCGTATCCTCATCATCATCAGGTTGCCCATCGGTTAAATCATCTGTATTCTCATCGGTATTCGGATCACTATCAGGATCTAACTGATTACTCGCAGTAATCAATGCATTATTCACATAGGGTCCTGTAGCATTAACGGTTACATCATACGTTAAGGTTAGTGTTGTTCCTTTAGTAATCGACAATCCACTCCATACTATAGATTGATTTCCAGCATTATATGCACCACCATTCGATAATGTCCCGGGAACTAAAGTATACCCTGCTGGAATGACATCAGACACGCTTACACCATCTGCATCCACATAAGTATTACCGTTTTGATTCGACACTTCAATTGTAAATTGTACCGTTTCTCCTACTCTGGCACTTGTAGGCAATACCGATTTTGACAATTCTAAATCTGAAACTCCTGCCACTTCCAAGATCATACGATCAAAAACACTAGGACATGTTCCATTCGTAACTGTCCATTGAAATTCATAAAAACCAACAGCCAATGCTGTTACTATTGTGTTTTCATCATTTGGACTTAAGAAATTAGCTGTAGAAGGTCCTGAAACCTGAGACCATGTACCCATTTCTGGAGTTACAGTTGCAACGGCATCAAGTGTGGTCGTAGCAGTAATGGCTACAATTTGGTCTACTCCCGCATCTGCAGCAGTAGGTTGTTCATTAACCAAAATCTCTACAGTATCCGTTACCGTGCACCCACCACTAGTCACAGACCATTCATATACATAAGGAACTACATCTGGTATTAATCCTGTAATGAGCGTATTTGGAAAAGTAGGTGACAAAATCGCAGAAGGATTTGGTCCTGATACTTGTGACCATGTACCCACACCCTCTGTAATAACATCTGCATCCATGGTTACTTGGTTAGCACAAATTTCTTGATCTGGACCTGCTATTGCTGCAGAAGGAGAAACATCTGGAAATGTAATTTCCATAACATCAACTTGTGGATCGCAAGCAGACCCGGGACTTAATGGAAAAGGACCTCCATTGGTCACTGTCCACGTTAATCGGTATGGTGTATTAATATTATCAGGTACATTAGACAAGGTACTCGTTGGTGAATTAGGGCTATCAATTACAATCACTCCACCAGATGGATCATCGGCAGGTACTGCAAAGGACCAAGTACCAATGCCCACAAAAGGCACTGCTGTAATTGCACTTAATTGTGCATCTAACTGACATGCATTAAGTTGATCTAGACCAGCATCAGCAGCACTTGGTGGTTCATAAGCTTCTATTCTAACGACATCTGCTAGCTTAAGACATTCACCTTTGGTATAAGTCCATTCTAAGATATACAACCCTGGATTAGGAATATCCATGGTAGTATCAAACTGGGTATCATCTGCAAAAGAAGCTCCATTACCGCCTACAGGATAGACAATAGACCATTCTCCAGTAACTGCCGGTGATAATGGTATTGCTGATGATGCTATTAATGAAGGATCAGACCCTGCTAATTGTACTTGATTTAATACAGCATCTGCCAAACACTTTTGTTGATCTGGTCCCGCAGTTGGATTGGGGGGTTGGCTAATGGTATTAATCATTACCGTAGCTGTTCCTGGATCGCACACCGGAGCAGCGGGGCCAATCGTAAACGTTACATCATCAGGCTCATATTGAAACTCATATTCTGTTCCTAGAGTAATCGTTGCATTTGCGGTATTAGCTCCTGTAGTTGTTATGACAGACGAAACTCCTGTAGAAGAAAGCTCCGTCCAAGTACCTGTAGAACCTCTAGTTCCTTCCAACAATACACTAGTTGCACCGCACAGTTCTTGATCAGACCCCGCGTCTGCAGGAGCTGCCACTTCAATTTGTACATCATCAGAACTAGGTGGACATGTCGGACTTCCAATAATAGACCATCGAAACGTATATATTCCTGTAACAAGACCTGTTACAGAAGTTCCAGGATTATTTACATTACTAATACTAGGCGTGTTTGGTCCAGAAACTATGGACCATAATCCATCTTCAGTAATCGCATCAAAATTATTACCTGCCAAGGTTGCTGTGGTTGTATCACATCGATTTTGATCCGGCCCTGCCGCGGCAACTGTTTGAGGAATTCCTACTGTAATCATTACCGTATCTGTAGCTGTACCACAATCACCACCGGTTACTGTCCAATCAAAAGTATACACCCCTGAAAGCGTAAAGGTAATCGTACTTTTAGGATTGGTATCATCTGAAAATGTGAAACCTCCTGCACCTGTATTTAATGACCATTGCCCTGTTGCTCCTGAAGGCAATACCTCAGCATCCATTACAAACACAGATTGACATCCTGTTATATCTACCCCTGCACTGGTTGTTGCAATAGCATTTGCAATTGTTATTTCTACATCATCAGCAACAGATTGACACCCTGGAGCCGTAACCGTCCACGTCATGATATGTGATCCATCGGCACTGAAATTTGCTGTCGTATTACTAAGATCTGCTGTTAAAGGTGTAAACGTAACTGCAGGATCTGATGTTGTCCATACTCCGGTTTCTCCAGGTTGTAAAGCACTCCCTTGTAATACATAACTTGCGGTTCCTGCATCTTCACAATCATCAGGTCCAGCAGTAACATTTTGAGGCCCTACCGAAGTATCTGTTGTAATACCCACAGTATCAAAACTGGATGAAGGACATACCCCTCCTGCTGCACTAGCACTGATATCTACAGTCCAAGTAAACGTATAGAGTTGATTGGTTAATGTCATTCCTGAGACTACTGCATTTGGGTCATTTGCATTCGGTAAAAAAGTAAGACCTGCAGGAACTGATGTCCACAGACCTTGCTCCCCTGGTAAAGGCGTATTCGCATTTAATTGAACATTAGTATCCGAACATACCGTTTGAGGAGTTGTAGTAATCACTGCTGCACTTAGTGCATTAGGAGAAACCGTGATCATAATATCTTCTGGAGGAGCTTGACACCCTAATGATGGCCCTCCCGTTACACTATATCGAAATACATAATCCCCTGCTACGGTAAGATCTGAAACACCAATAGTCTCACTATAAATATCAGTTATGGTTGCTGTACTAGGACCACTAACCTGTGACCATAGCGAAGATCCCACAAAAATCTCGTTACCGTTTAAGGTTGTGCCAGAAGCACCACAATCAAGCACCACATTTGCTCCTAATGATGGAGGTGTTGCAGATCGTGTAATTGTAATGTTAATGGCATCTGTTGCCTCAGCGCACGCTGTTGATATGGCTCCTTCCTCAGACCTCTTCAATAGTACCGTATATGTACCGTCAGGGAGTTCTGCAAGACTACTCATTCCAAAATGTTGAATAAAATCTAATGAAAACACTCCCAATATAAAATTATCACCAAGTCCCTGAAAACCAATTGAATAATCAATTAATGGATAGTTAACTGGATCAAAAGGACCACTAACAATACTATATTCCGTGGTACTCCCATCCACAATAGCAAGCGGAATCGGAATTGTAGATACGTTACATTCTCCAGTAATATCCATCTCTGTATTTGCTATGATCGAGGGAGTAGAATTTCCATAACTAACCGTTACTGTTGCATCATTATTACACGCAGCCATTGGTGGTGCTGCTGTACTAGGGTTTGTAATCGTATACAGAAACGTATATGGAGCATTTCCTGTATCTAAACCTGTAACTAAAGTCGTAGGATTGGTTGGGTCATTGATAACTACATTAGCGTCACCACCTGTATAGGTCCACAATACGCTTTCTCCTGCAAATGTAAGTTCATTCGCCACTAGTGTGGTTTGACTTATCGTAGGGTCACAAAAAACAATGTTACTATTTCCAGCCGATACTGGCGAAATATCTTGTGTTGCTTCTGGAACATTTATGGTCACAGTATCACTACCTGTTACACAAGGGCCGCTTACCGACCATCGAAACACATAGGCACCTTCTTCTAATTCGGAAACTGTAGCCGTTTCTCCAGTGCCACCTGGCGGCACTACTAAAGAAGGTGCAGTAGGACCACTCACAAAAGACCATGTTCCTGATTGACCATTTAAACCACAGCCACCAAAAGTACCTGAAAGATTTGCACTCTGTGTTGCGGTATAACATTGATCTAAATTTTGAGTCGAACCCGCATCTACACTCTGAACACCTCCATAATTGGTCACATCAATCTCATCAAAAGCCACACAATCTAAATTAGTACCTAAGGCATTTTCATTAATAATGGAGTACCGTACCGTTGTCGTTCCACAACCAGTTTCTGGTAACGTTATAGAGGTAATATTTTGATCTGGGAAATTAATAACTACTCCTGCATCATTCCCACCCACTGTAGACCATGCTACTGTTTCCCCATGAAGTGGAGCGTTACCAGTTAATAAAATCCCTCCATTGCTTGGACAGGATTGGATATTGCCTCCATTAATTACGGGCTCTGTTAATGGTTTAATTTCAACCATTACATCATCCTGATTATCTATACCATCGCCACAACTTCCTATCAGTCTAAATGTATAGATATTTCCACCGGTATGACCAGTTATTGTTGTAGTCAACGCATTTGGAGAATCAATAATTACAGAAGGCCCTCCTATTTGAATCCATTGTGAACCTGTATTAGGTGCCGTTACCGTACCCACTAAGGTTAAAGGTTCTCCATCACAAAGCACTGGAACTCCTGGAGGTGCTACAACAGCACTTGGTGAACAGTTTTGCGCATGCAGTATAGGCATTGCTATAAAAAAGAATAGCACAGTTATACACAATCTGTAAGACGGTATACTCTTATTTATAAATAATTTTAATTTTTGATCGGTTAAGTAATTATTCTTCATATACACAATAGGTTAGTATATTAATTTAGTAGTAGTAGTAGTAAATAAAACTATAGAAAGCACACATCACTATAGAATCCAAACTCTAGAAAAAACAAGCATTACAGATGAAGTACAAAAAAAAGAGATTAAAGGTTACGCCTACCTCCCATTAATGGTCTTGATCAGTAAATAAGAGATATTTCCACTTCAAATGTACCTCTTATATTTGAATAAAAATTATGGTTATACCATAAAATAACTACCATGCACACCATACTATCACCTTATGATTTATAGCTAATGCAGACTCAAAAACCTAAATCAACATATTTTGTGGCAAAGAGAACCCCTTAAATGCGGATAATTGATTGGATCATACCTTTTTGAAACCAAAAAATACCGACTACCGATTCGATACTATGCAGAACTTTTAAGCTAAAAAGGCTACTGCTTCTGTTCATATCAAGCCTTATACTATCATTGTTTATTTTATTTTTAAAACTTTCACTTGATTTTAGTCTTAAAAATGATCATCTTTCGGCAACTGATTAACCTAACGATTCTAATTTTGCCTACACTATATCACGTTATTGGACTCATGTCTGGAACTTCGCTAGATGGTTTAGATATTGCATATTGTTCTTTTACCTCAACAGCAAAGGGACTCTGGAGTTTTGAAATCATAAAGACACAAAGTATTAACTACACTAGTGATTTTAAACATCAATTACAACAGACCGTACACCTATCTCCAGTCGAACTATTAAACGTTCACAACACCTATGGAAGTTGGCTTGGAGATCAAGTGCACTCCTTTATCAAGACGCATCAACTACAGGTAGATTTTATAGCCAGTCACGGCCACACGGTATTCCATCAACCTGAACAGGGGATCACTTTACAAATAGGTTCTGGTCAACACCTTGCGAATGTATGTAAGCATAAAGTGATTGCTGATTTTAGAACCAATGATGTTGCGCTTGGCGGACAGGGAGCTCCTTTAGTTCCGGTGGGAGATCAATTATTATTTAATGATTATGATTTTTGCCTGAATCTTGGAGGGATTAGCAATATCTCTTTTGAACACTCTGGTAAAAGAATAGCCTACGATATTTCTCCAGTAAACATGTTACTCAATCAACTTTGTAAAAAAATCAACATTCCGTATGATAAAGGAGGCCAAATTGCCGCCACTGGACAGTTAAACCCAGAGTTACTCGCAAAATTAAATGCGCTTCCGTATTATCAACTACCCTACCCTAAATCATTGGGTGTAGAATGGTACACCAAAAACGTATTTCCTATTTTGGATACTATTACCGATACTGTTCCTAACCTTTTACATACTTCAGTACAACATATTGCTACGCAAATCGCTTTACAAATTACCGATGCTATACAAATCACTGGCAAAAAAAATGCTTCAGTATTGATAACAGGTGGAGGTGCAAAAAACACTTTTTTAATTCAACAACTCCAATCCTTGCTTAGTGAATCAGCCACAGTGAATATTCCTAACGAAACGATTATTGATTTTAAAGAGGCACTAATTTTTGCGTTCATGGGTGTGCTTCGAGAGCGTAAAGAGGTAAATTGTTTGCAATCAGTTACAGGCGCAAGGCGGAACTCTTCCTCTGGAGTGGTTTTTCATCCGATATAGACCGCTTGTTCCAAACAATAATCTTAAAAAATTATATTTCATTGTTAAGTACATGACAAAAAAATCATAATAATTTGATTTACAGCAATATAAATAGAATTTCATGATAAAGAAAATTATTATTTATTTTTTTAGTCCTGGTTCTTGTCTCATAAAAATTATAAACGATTCTATACTTGAAATAAGTTGTTTAATTACTATTTTTCAGGTTTTTGCTGATTTTTGTCATGTATTTAGATATAAACGCTAACCTTTATTCAAGACATCTAGCTTTCCCTATCTTTACAAACTCAAATAACACCAAATTATAATGCTCATTATAGGAATCGCCGGAGGAACTGCTTGCGGCAAAACAACAATCATCGCACAGCTAGTTACTGCATTTGCTAACGATGAGATTACTGTGATCTCACAAGACGATTATTACAAAGAAACCAATCACCTGAGTACAGAAGAACGAATCGCTATCAATTTTGACCATCCAAGCGCTATCGATTTTGAACTGTTAACACAACATCTTATTAGCCTACAACAAGGCAATACTATCGAACGACCTGTATACTCTTTTATCACTCATAATCGCACAACAGAAACAGTAGCTATAAAATCTTCTAGAATTTTAATCATAGAAGGAATCTTACTATTATCACAACCACAACTAAGAAATTTAATAGATCTCAAAATTTTTATTGATGTAGATGCTGATGAACGTTTAATTCGAAGATTAAAACGAGATATGAATACCCGAGGAAGAAGTATGGAGCAAGTATTGGATCAATATCTACAGACCATAAAACCAATGCATGAACGGTATATAGCCCCTACAAAAAAGTTCGCAGACCTCATCATTTCTAATCCCGATTCAATTTCTCAAGCGGTAACGATACTTAAAGCATCTATTCAAAAACATTTAGATTAACTTTTGTACATTTATACCGTACTTTTTAGTACCCTTTTTGTACTTTATAACACTAGATTTTAATTTACCATACGATTGAAAATAATTGCATTTTTAAAACAACTGAAAAACAATACCCAATGGAGTATGGTTTTTTCTTTTTTGTTAAATAAATATATTTTAATTCTTATCCTATTTGGATTTTGGATGTTATTTTTTGACACCAATTCATGGTTAGTACATCGAGAACTTAATGAAGAAATTGATGAACTAAAAAACAATAAGGCGTACTACCAAAAAGAAATTGATATTGATCAAAAGGGAATTCAAAAATTAAAAGACAGTAATGAATTAGAGCGTTTTGCTAGAGAAGAATACTTTATGAAAAGAGAAGATGAGGAAATCTATATTATAGAATATACCGACAGTATTTCTAAATAAATAACAGTGGTTGGGTACCCGTAAAAGCCAAAACACAATATGACAACATCTTTATTTAATGATTTTGATGGAGTGTCTCCAAAACAATGGAAACAGAAAATCCAGTTTGAACTCAATGGACAGGAGTATAACGAATCATTACTATATGCTACACTAGAAGGAATTAACATCAAGCCTTTTTATAGCAAAAGCGATATTGACCCTAAGCTTGACATTCCTTCTCCCGAGGGTTCATGGAAAAACAGTGTGAAAATTATTGCTAATGAAGCGAAAACAGCAAACGCAAAAGCACAAGAAGCAATCCATCAAGGTGCGGAAAGTATTCATTTTTATATTACAACGACAACGGTAACCCCAAAGGTATTATTACAAGAAATCTCTAAACAAACCCCTATCTATATCAGCACCTCTTTTTTATCTGCTACCTATATTGAAAGCGTAAGTACTGTGGCTACCCAATTTGGGATACTATGTTATGTATTAACAGATACAATAGAAACATTAGAAAGTTCTGGTAGTTGGCACACCCATACAAAAGAGGATGCCACACAGCTAGAAGCTATAGCCACAATAACGGGAAACATACAAAGTAACTGTGCCGTAAATATGAGCACCTATCAAAATGGAGGAGCAACTATGGTGCAACAATTAGCCTACGGATTAGCACATGCCAATGAATACTTAAATTACTTTAATACGAAAAAAAAAACATCGCCTTTCCTCAATACTCCAATGGTTTTCACTGTTGCACTGGGCAGTAATTATTTTTTTGAAATTGCAAAACTTAGAGCATTACGACTATTGTGGCGTTCATTAAGTGCAGAATACGGAGTTAAAGAAGAGTGCCATATTATCGCGACACCATCCCTTCGAAATAAAACGATATTGGAAGCCAATATGAATATGATTCGAACCACGACGGAATGCATGAGTGCTATCTTAGGAGGCGCAGATACCATTTGCAATCAACGGTATGACATTTTATTTAATGATGATAATGATTTTGCGTCCAATAGAGCTTTACATCAATTACTCATCTTAAAACATGAAAGCGATTGTACTATCGCACAGCATCCAACTACAGGAGCTTATTATATTGAAAACATTACAAAACAGCTTGCAGAAAAAGCACTAGCATTGTTTAAAAATATCGAAAAATCCGGAGGGTTACTCCATCAATTGACCACTGGAACACTCCAGAAAAAAATAAAAGAAAGTGCCGAAAAAGAACAACAATTATTTAATAATAATACCATAACACTTACAGGCATCGACACCCATAACCTACTGAATAACACCATTCCAAATATTAAAAAATCTCCTTTCCCAAAGACTGAAAGAAGACAAACAACCATAAATCCTATACCAATTAGGCGATTAGCAGAACAAATCGAAAGAAAAACCATAGAAAAGCCTGATATCTAGATTTTTTTTAGTAAATTACTGTTATATTTTTTAATTTAAATGTTAATCTATGCCCCTAAAGATTACACACCTACTACTGGTTATAGTAACCGCATGCTGTAGCATAAGCTATGCACAAACCAACAAGCAATACGATTGTCGTAGTATTGCCTATCAAGAACTTTTAGACACTTCGTTTGCCTCTTTTGAAAAAGATTTATTCGCACACTATGATTTTGGTGACCCGATTAAATCGTACAAAACGTTTTTAAATGAAGTCTATACTTTATCCTTAAATTTAAGAAAACTACCCTCTACAATCTCGATTCAATCTGCTAGAACATTCAAGAAAAATGCCGTAGATAAAAATGCCCTTTGGGTACTTTTAAGCGTTTATGATGACGATGTGGCAAACCAAGAAAAAACCAAGCCCTCGAAAGCTATTAAGGATGGTGAAAATGTATTAACGTTTAACTATAGAGGTGGTTTTATTCAATGCCTAAAGAATAATAGTAAAAGCCAAGGGTTTAAAGATATTGTTGAAACCTTAGAAGCAGATGGTAATGTAAGCCCATCACTAATTGCACAGCTATTAGCAACGCTTCCTGCCAATGAATTTGATTCTTATGAAGTTAAAAGTTTTATTGCTTTCGATATTTATTATTCCATTTTATTAATTGTTGAAAAGGCCTTTCCTTAAGCGCTATTCAAAAGAATGCAAAAGTAGTATTCAGAAAATTCAACCCTGTTTATTATCGTACTCAAGACCTGTACACAACATTGGATACTATAGCATAAAAGTGTACTTTTATGCCGAAAATTTCTTGAGTAGTAGTATTCTATCACTTTTTTATCCGTTATTTTAACAATGTCTCGAAAAAAACTACAACATATCACCTTATACTCAGACGTTAAGCCTACAACAAAACCTTCTATTGATTTAACGATAAAAAAAGCACCGTCAAAACAATTTGAGTTTGCTGCCGGATTTCCACCATACCTTAGAGGTCCTTATACAACAATGTATACCCAAAAACCATGGACAATTCGACAATATGCGGGATTTTCAACTGCAAAAGAAAGTAATGCCTTCTACCGACGTAATCTAGCCGCTGGACAAAAAGGATTATCTATTGCCTTTGATTTGGCTACACATCGAGGATATGATAGTGATCATGAGCGTGTTTCTGGGGATGTAGGCATGGCTGGTGTTGCGATTGACACTGTAGAAGATATGTGTATCCTTTTTGATCAAATCCCTTTAGATCAAATTTCGGTATCCATGACGATGAATGGCGCGGTATTGCCTATTATGGCTTTTTTCATTGTTGCTGCTCAGCAACAAGGGGTCCCAATAGCACAACTATCGGGCACATTACAAAATGATATCCTTAAAGAATTCATGGTACGCAATACCTATATTTATCCTCCAGAACCCTCTATGCGAATTACGGGTGATATTATAGCGTACTGTACACAGCATATGCCCAAGTTCAATCCTATTAGCATTTCTGGTTACCATATACAAGAAGCAGGGGCCACTCCCGAAATGGAGCTAGCCTATACGCTAGCCAATGGATTTGCGTATGTAAAACAAGGAATAGCAATGGGACTCTCCATAGATGAATTTGCACCTAGACTTTCTTTTTTTTGGGGAATCGGAATGCAGCACTTTACGGAAATCGCAAAACTACGGGCCGCACGAATGCTTTGGGCTAAACTCATCAAACAGTTTGACCCTAAAAACCCAAAGTCTTTACTCTTACGCGCGCACTGTCAAACCAGCGGTTGGAGTTTAACCGCACAGCAACCGTTTAACAATGTAGCCAGAACCTGTATTGAAGCAGGCGCTGCCATTTTTGGAGGTACACAAAGTTTACACACCAATGCGCTGGATGAAGCCATTGCATTACCCACCGATTTTTCAGCTAGAATCGCCAGAAATACACAATTATTTTTCCAACAAGAATTAGAGAGTACGCGCACCATTGATCCTTGGGGAGGAAGTGAATATGTGGAAGCCTTAACCAATGACATTGCAGAGAAAGCCTGGAGCATGATTATGGATATTGAAAAATCCGGCGGAATGATCAAAGCTATTGAAGCAGGTATTCCTAAAAGAAAAATTGAAGAAGCCGCAACACGAAAACAAGCCAATATTGATAGTGAAAAAGAAATCATTATAGGGATGAATGCATTTACCGCAACAGATGAAGAAACCATCCACACCCTTAAAATAGACCATAAAAAAGTAAAACAACAACAAATTGAACGGCTAAACAAAAACAAAGCATCTCGAGACGAAAAAGCCGTACAAAAAGCATTACATGCGATTACCAAAGCAGCAAAAACAAATCAAAATTTATTAGCATTAAGTATTGAGGCTGCCCAACATCATGCTACTCTGGGAGAAATCAGTACCGCTTTAGAAAAAGTATACGGCAGATACACCCTAGCCTCTACAGCGGTTAGCGGAATATACAATACGACTATGCAAAATGACCACTCTTTTACAAAAGCAAAACAACTAGTGACTCAATTCAGCACTAAAGAAGGCAGAAGACCACGAATTTTAATCGCAAAAATAGGGCAAGATGGTCATGATCGTGGGGCCAAAGTAATTGCAACAAGCTATGCAGATATCGGTTTTGACGTAGACATTGGACCTTTATTCCAAACTCCAGATGAAACTGCCAAACAAGCGGTTGAAAACGATGTGCATATTATAGGTATTTCTTCTCTTGCAGGAGGACATAATACCTTAGTACCGGAAGTCATTGCAGCACTAAAAAAACACCAAAGAGCCGATATCATGGTTGTCATTGGAGGGGTTATTCCTTCAGAAGATTACGAAGACTTATTTAATGCAGGAGCGATCGCTATTTTTGGTCCTGGCACAAAAATTAGTGCAGCAGCAATTCAGCTACTAGAAATATTAATCGAAACGCGAGCATATTGACCCCCCTTTAGAATATCATTTTACGAATAAGTATTAATTAAAAATGGAAAGCGGCACACCATATCGAACTCCAAATAAGTTCATTCAAAAAAATAAAACATAAAACTATATTTTCAAACTTTATGTCGTACATTTCAAAAATATAAGTCCTCAACCAATGAATTACAAAGCAAAAATGCTTCGAGATGGAGCCTTAAAAGGAAAAAATATTATTGTTACTGGCGGTGGCAGTGGACTGGGAAAAGCCATGACTGAGTATTTTTTAGAACTCGGTGCTCAAGTTGCCATTACCTCTAGAAACCTTGAAAAATTACAAAAAACTGCAGCTACCCTTTCTGAAAAAACGGGAGGTGTTTGTATTCCTATTCAATGTGATGTAAGGGAATATGAACAAGTAGAAGCCATGAAGGATAAAACACTTAAAGCTTTTGGCACTATTGATGTATTATTAAACAATGCAGCAGGAAACTTTATCTCACCAACAGAGCGGCTCTCTGCAAATGCTTTTGATACCATCATAGACATTGTTCTTAAAGGATCCAAAAACTGCACACTTGCTATTGGTAAACATTGGATTGACACCAATTATAAAAACACCGTTGTATTAAATATTGTAACCACTTATGCTTGGACAGGATCTGCTTATGTAGTACCCAGTGCTACAGCAAAAGCAGGAGTACTTGCAATGACGCGATCTTTAGCCGTAGAGTGGGCTAAATACGGAATGCGTTTTAATGCTATTGCTCCAGGCCCCTTTCCTACAAAAGGCGCATGGGATCGATTGCTACCAGGTGATTTAAAGGAAAAAATTGACCTTAAAAAACAAGTTCCTTTAGAACGTTTTGGAGAGCACCAAGAATTGGCAAACCTAGCAGCCTACTTAGTTTCTGATTTTTCTTCCTATGTGAATGGTGAAGTAATTACCATAGACGGAGGAGAATGGTTAAAAGGTGCTGGTCAATTTAATTTACTAGAGCAAATTCCTGAAGCAATGTGGGATCAACTTGAAGCCTTCATTCGAGCAAAAAAAGAGGGCTAAGACGTAAAGATTATGCTGCGCTAAGACCACAAGAAATGAAGACTGCAATGTACTGAGATCATTAGAAAAGTAGTGCATGCTAAAACATTGTATCTCTTCAATCTAAGCACATGACAAAAAATCATAACAATTTAATTTTCAGAAACATAAATAGAGTTTAATAATAAAGAGAATTTTTATTTATTTTTTCAGTCTTGTCCCGAATCGGGGGTTAAAATAGTAACGTGAGTTCGATTCATCCAAAATGCGTCAGTTTGAGTGAAATTCTGATAAGAATTTAGTATCGAACCTTTTCCTTCGTCAGAGCCTGTCTTGAGTTTATCGAAAGGCTCACAACAGGCTGTCAGGCTCAAGATGACAACATTTTGGAATCAAAAATCTATCCGTCTATTCATCTTCTTGTCTATTCATCTACCCATACTATTTTTATAAAAAAAACTACCTTCCAAAAACCATGAATCCACTGATAATCTTTGATATCAACAAAATTTAAGGCAACTGTTAATACTTTTCATTTTTATACTGTATAATTAATCGTATTTTTACTTCTTAATCCAAATCTCCTATATGGGCAAAATTATAGCAATCGCCAATCAAAAAGGTGGAGTAGGTAAAACTACAACTTCCGTGAATTTAGCGGCTTCCCTTGGTGTTTTAGAAAAAAAGGTGCTCCTTATTGATGCTGACCCTCAGGCTAATGCAACTTCAGGACTTGGAATAGATGTAGAAAGTGTAGAGAAAGGAACCTACCAGATTCTTGAGCATACAGCAAAAGCAAGTGAAGTCATCATAGGAACCAAAGCCGTAAATGTAGATATTATTCCTTCACATATTGACTTGGTCGCTATTGAAATCGAACTTGTAGATAAGGATGAGCGTGAGTATATGCTTAAAAAAATAATTCAGGAAGTACGATCCAAATATGATTATATATTAATCGACTGTGCTCCTTCTCTTGGGTTACTCACATTAAATGCTCTAACTGCTGCAGATTCTGTGATTATTCCAATTCAATGTGAGTACTTTGCATTAGAGGGGTTAGGAAAATTACTCAACACGATTAAAAGTGTTCAAAAAATACATAATAAAAATTTAGATATAGAAGGATTGCTACTTACGATGTATGATTCTAGATTACGCTTATCAAATCAAGTCGTAGAAGAAGTACAGAAACATTTTAATGAAATGGTATTCAAGACTATCATTCAGCGAAATATAAGATTAAGTGAAGCTCCAAGTTATGGAGAAAGCATTATCGATTATGATGCTTCAAGTAAAGGAGCGAACAATTACTTAAGTTTAGCAAACGAAGTTATAGTTAAAAATAGTTAAAAAGGATTCATGGCGAAGGCAACAAAAAAACAAGCACTAGGACGAGGACTCTCAGCACTACTTAAAGATCCCGAGAACGATATCACCTCTGCAAATGATAAAAATGCAGATAAAGTAGTTGGAAATATTATTGAATTGGAATTAGAGAGCATTGAGGTAAATCCATTTCAACCTCGAACCAGTTTTAATGATGAAACATTACAACAACTGGCAACATCTATTCAACAAATAGGTGTTATTCAACCGATTACCGTTCGGAAATTAGAATTCAACAAATATCAACTGGTCAGTGGAGAACGCCGATATAGAGCCTCTAAACTTTCTGGATTAAAAACAATACCTGCATATATTCGTATTGCTAATGATCATGATTCTTTAACCATGGCATTGGTAGAAAATATCCAACGTCAGGATTTAGACCCTATAGAAATAGCATTATCATACCAGCGACTACTGAATGAAATCGATTTAACTCAAGTACAATTGAGTGACCGTGTGGGTAAAAAGCGATCTACTATTGCAAACTATTTGCGTTTATTAAAATTAGACCCTATTGTACAAACTGGTATTCGAGATGGTTTCATTTCTATGGGACATGGCCGAGCATTAATCAATGTAGAAGATCCTTCATTACAATTAGACCTTTATGAAAAAATAGTTAGTGATGCGCTGTCTGTTCGTAACACTGAGCAATTAGTCCGGTCTTTACAACAAAATACTGATGCAACACCAGTACTATCGACTCCAGAAAAAGCAACTCCAGAATATGTTACTTCAGGAGTTCGAGGATTCTCTGAATATTTTGGAGCTAAAATCGATGTTAAAGTATCTGGAAAAGGAAGTGGTAAATTAATCATCCCTTTTGCGTCAGAAGAAGATTTTAAACGCATAATGAAATTGATCCATCGTGAAGATTAACTCCTGGCATATTGTTATCTGTATTATATTTCTTTTATCCTACAACACGCTTTTAGCACAGGATGATGTAAAAATCACTACTGAAGAGGTTGTCATATCAAAGAAAAAAAAGAAGAAAAAAAGAAAAGAGATTACTTACAACCCCCTTGCTCCTGCACGAGCTGCTTTTTACTCCGCAGTGCTTCCTGGATTGGGACAAGTATACACCAAAAAATACTGGAAAGTGCCGATTGTATATGCCGCGCTGGGAACTGGAGTCTATTTTTATATGGATCGAAATAAAGAATACAATAAATTTAGAGACGTCTACAAAAGACGACTTGCTGGATTTACAGATGATGAATTTAGCAATGTAGACAACAGTCAGTTAATATCTTTCCAAAAGACATTACGACAAGAACAAGAACTTGCTTTACTTGTTACTATAGGGTTGTACTTAATCAATATTATAGACGCTAATGTATCTGCACATTTACAACAGTACAATGTAAACAATAATTTATCGCTACATCCACAACTGTTATATGATGAATTTAAGGCGCAACCCAAGTATGGGGTATCGTTACAATACCATTTTTGAAATACTCCGATATTATCTATTTAAAATTAATGGATAGCATAAAAATATTACATAATTTTGACGAGAATTACTTTTGTCTATCATAACATTACAAAAGTACACTTAACTAACAATCAATATACCTCAGTATAGAAGAGGCTACAATTTACAGAAGCGTATGAAAATTGCATTATTAGGATATGGAAAAATGGGTCAAACCATAGAGAAAATAGCAATAGAAAGGGGACACACTATCGTATTAAAGATCGACAAAGACGATTCTCAATATGATATTTCGGTAGCCGATGTAGCTATAGATTTCAGTATTCCGGATGCAGCTGTGCACAATATAACAACATGTATTACCGCAGGAGTACCTATCGTTTCTGGAACCACAGGATGGCTTGATCATTTTGATACTATGGTAGCCTTGTGTACGAAACATCAAGGTGCGTTTATTTACGCTTCTAATTACAGTCTGGGTGTTAATCTGTTCTTCGAATTGAATAAAAAATTAGCAAAAATGATGAGTGGTACTGAAGGGTATGACATTACTATGGAAGAAATTCATCATACTCAAAAACTAGACGCTCCTAGTGGAACTGCAATTACATTGGCTGAAGGTGTCATTGAAAATACGGACAAAACAGCATGGGCGCTTGATACCAAAGACATCAATACTATTCCTATTACAGCAAAACGAATTGAAGAGGTACCAGGCACGCATACGGTTACCTACACCTCTGCCGTAGATGATATCGAAATTAAACACACGGCACATAACCGCAGCGGATTTGCATTAGGCGCTGTAGTCGCTTCAGAATGGCTGGTGGATAAAGAAGGAGTCTTTACGATGAAAGATGTATTAGGGGTATAAATTTAAAATGTAACGTTTTGTCGCTAAACGACACTTATATAAAAACACAAATCGCATGACACTTACAGCATGGTTTATTTTTTTCCTGATTTTACAGGGTATCCATTTTTTAGGCACATGGAAACTCTATGTTAAAGCCGGAAGACAGGCTTGGGAAGCCATAATACCCGTATATAACGCCATCGTATTACTAAAAATTATCAATCGCCCATGGTGGTGGGTTTTTCTATTATTTTTACCCGTTATTAATGTGATCATGCTGCCTGTACTATGGGTAGAAACCATCCGTAGTTTTGGAAAAAATACTACCGTAGATACCACACTTGTAATTTGTACACTAGGTTTCTATATTTTTTATGTTAATTACGCATTGGATGTATCCTATATTCAAGATCGCAGTCTTAAACCTAAAACTGCCACCGGAGAGTGGATTAGTTCTATTCTATTTGCAGTGGTTGCAGCTACTATGGTACATACCTATTTTATGCAGCCTTATACGATTCCTACAGGATCATTGGAACGTACGCTATTAATTGGGGATTTTTTATTTGTTAGTAAATTTCATTATGGTGCGCGAACCCCTACCACAGCAGTATCGTTTCCGATGGTACATGATACCATCCCTGTACTGAAAACAAAATCATACTTTAGTGCTCCTCAATACCCGCATTTTAGATTCCCTGGATTTCAAAATATCAAGAGGAATGACATTGTCGTATTTAGTTGGCCAGTAGATACTGTAAACGCATTCCAACAATGGGGTGATGGAAAGTATCACTACAAGCCTATTGATAAAAAATCAAATTATGTAAAACGTTGTGTAGGCGTTCCTGGAGATTCTCTAGCTGTAATTGATGGTCATGTATACATCAATGGCAAGCAAAGTGAACTCCCAGATCGTGCAAAATTGCAGTTCTCTTATCGCATACAAGCCAAAAAAGGATTTAATCCTACAAACTTATATGAACGCTATAAATTAATATTTAATAAAAACTTTGGACCTACGAATCAGGACGGAGGCTATATGGCCTATGAGCTCTCCAAGGAAAATGCAGAGAAACTGAGAAACAATCCTTATATCAGTTCAGTAACTCGTATTATCGAACCCAAAGGAAATAAAAGTAAAAGCATTTTTCCTAACACTGGAAAAGTAGACTGGAATAGAGATAACTTTGGGCCTATTTACTTGCCTAAAGCTGGAAAAACTATTCCTATGAATTTAAAAAACTATGCACTATACCGCAGAGTGATTGAAGTATATGAAGGCTCTGAAATGGGAATTAAAAATACACTTACTGTTAACGGGACACAGATCGCATTAAACGGTACTACTATAGCCAACTACACATTTAAACAAGATTACTATTGGATGATGGGAGACAACCGTCATAATAGTGAAGATAGCCGTGCATGGGGGTATGTACCCGCCAATCATGTGGTTGGTAAACCTGTATTCATTTGGATGAGTTGGGATAGTAATATAAAAGGGCTATTTAATAAAATTAGATGGGAACGTTTATTTACTACAGTTGGTGGTGGTGGCGAACCTCGATCCTATCTTGTTTATTTCCTAATTGCAGTGGCTGGGTGGTCTATTTTCAATAAAATCAGAAAGCGAAAACAACAGTAGAGACGCAAGATTTTGCGTACACAATAAAAAAAGACGCAAGGTATTACGTCTCAACACTTATGAAATCCGTATTATTACACCCTATGTATTTTGGTTCCATAGCACAATATGCTGCTATTGCACAATCCGAACAGCTAAGCTTTGAAAACGAAGATAATTATCAGAAACAAACCTATAGAAACCGCACCTATATTTATGGTGCTAATGGAAAATTATTACTTACGGTCCCTGTAAAGGACAATACAAAAAATGGTAAAAATCGGTATACTGATATCAAAATCGAAAATGAATTTCAATGGCAAAAATTACATTGGAAATCTTTAGAATCTGCGTATCGTACCTCTCCATATTTTGAATATTATGAAGATGACTTTGCTCCTTTATTTGAAAAAAAGAAAACCTTTCTATTAGACTTTAATTATGAGTGCATGCAAGTAGTACTAGAGTCCCTTCAATTGGACAGTGTATATACTAAAACCAGTACCTATCAGAAAATAACTAATGATCATACCGACCTACGTTCGCTAGTAAATGTAAAAACAACAACAGCAGAGCCTTCACCTTACATTCAAGTATTTTCAGAGAAATATGGATTTATCCCCAACCTTTCTATTTTAGACTTACTCTTTAATGAAGGCACTAATGCATTGACATATTTAGAGCAACAGTCTTTATAGATAATCTATTGTGTATTGAAGCTCTTTAATCCAATTTTTCTTCTTTTTACTTTAAAAAATTTAAGTATTTTTAACTCAAACATATTTCATGGATATAAAATTATGGCTCAAAGAGCGTATTGCTGAAGAAACTGATATTGCGATAAGCCAAATATCAGGTGACCAAGAATTTAGTGAATTTAATATGGATTCTTTATCGACACTGACTTTAGCTTTTGATCTAGAAGCACTTCTAGGTATAGAGGAACTAGACCCTACCGTTTTTTCGGAATATAACACTATTAACAAACTAGCTGCATGGATAGAACAGCGTCAAAAATAATTTGGAGTCCTTATACCAAAGGATACTTTAACAACCCGTATATACATCTTAAAGAATGTCGAGAACAAAACCCTATTCACAAAGGGATTCATAAATCATGGATGTTTTTCACCTATAGTGATGTGAACTCAATCATACGATCTAATGAATTTGAAGCATCAGAACTAAGTAAATATTTAGTTGAAAAAGAACCATATATCTTTAAAAACACAGATATATGTCCTTATCTATCTAAAGGGACTCAACAATGGCCAATGTACCTCAATGGAAATCCTCACAAAAATTCCAGAGCAATCATGGGAAAGTCACTTCATACTGCGGATTTAACTACTATTATAACAGATGCAGTTCATCATACTAATCATAAATACCAAGATAGTACCGCCTTTGATTTGGTGAATTATTGTGGTTATTTTATTTTTTTAGTCACACAAAAATTATTTGGTTTTAAAGACTCTGAGTCTTATGAGGATATAAAAAAGTATTCTAATATGTTGGCTCGAAGTCAAGACCTATTTATACCAAAGCAAGTATATACTGAAATTAATTCTTGGTTTTTATGGGGGAAAGATATTTTTCCTGAATCTATATACAAAGAAAATATCACCAAATTAAGTGAAGATTTGGGGTTAAATTATACCGATGATGATATCTATTCGATATTATCAATTTCAACAATGGCTGCTTTTGAAACGTCTAAAGACAACCTTACAATTGCTTTATATGAGATCCTAAAAGACCCTAAATTAATTCCTTCTATAGTAGATAGCAATACAAAAGGACTACACCTATTGATTGAAGAGTTATTTCGATATTCGTCTCCATTACAATACACCGTTAGAGTAAATAAAAAGGAATTCGCCCATAATGAGATTACTATTCCTGCAAACTCAAAATTATACTTATGCCTAGCTAGTGCCAATCGAGACCCTGAAAAATTTGAAAACCCAGATAGTATCATTCCAGATAGACAACACAATGAACACCTAGCTTTCGGTGGAGGAAATCATTTTTGTTTGGGAGCTCAAATTGCTCGACAGGAAATGAGACTATGTTTACAACCCATGGTTCAATTTTTAAAAAACTATACTATCGATGAATCTGAAAACATAAAATGGGGAAAACAAATTTTTATGCGAACTGTAGAAGCATTACCATTAATTAAAAAACCGGTATAAATGATTAGTCTTAATTTAGTCCTAATCATCTTATATATATTTTCTTCTGGCATACTGCTTTTCTTATTTACAGAGAAAAACCGTTGGAAAGCATTGCTAATTACCAGTCTATTGTTTTACTACCTACTGGTGGGGTATACCGTTATTTTATTAATAGGATTAGCCTATCTGATATATCGATTTAGCTTTAAAATAGAAAAAAAGCCTAATCTTATTAGACTAGTAACTATAATCTTATTACTTCCTTTACTACTATCAAAAATCACAAATACAGATACTCATTTTGAAAACTACAACGCTAGAAACATATCCATTACGGAATGGTTAAATTGGATTACTATATTTCAAGTCATTGGTTTATCTTATTTTACGTTTAATGGAATTAGTTATTTAGTTGATATCAAACGAAAATATATTCAACCGGAAAAGAATTTTTTTTTCGTTTTATTATACCTTATCTATTTTCCAGCCATCTTTTCTGGGCCTCTCCATCGAGCAAAATATCTATTTTCTCAATTTAAAACCATTCAAGTCTCTAATACCTCTATTTCCTGCGGAATGCGATTAATCTTATGGGGGTTATTTAAAAATATAGTACTTGCTCAAAGGATTTTCAACCTAATGACTTTTTTATTGGAATCAGATATCACTGGTTTCTATTACCTTATAACAGGTTTACTTTTTTTCCTATACTTATATTGTAACTTTAGTGCTTTCATTGATTTCTTTCAAGGAGTTTCCTTACTTTTTGGTATTCAGTTAAAAAACAATTTCAAAAACAGAGTGTATTTATCGGCATCTAGACAAGAATTTTGGAAAGGCTGGCATATTACACTTAATGAATGGTTTAGAGATTATTTTTTCTTTAGTATAGCTAAGCATGACAAAAAAAGAAGATATACAGACCTACTATTACTCATCACATTTTTACTAATCGCGTTATGGCATGAGTTGTCAACTACATTAGTATTATGGGGTACGTTAAATGGGTTATGGATCATTTTTGAAAAAAAAATAAATTTCAAAAAGTTTCCATTTCCAAAACTCCGAAAAGTCGTAGGCGTAGTATACCATCTTTTATTTTCATGTATACTCGCCCTGATTTTTATTTCTCCAGATGTCATTACTTTATTTGAAACAGTATTCATGTCTCCTTCCTTTTTTCCATTAGCAATACTAGAAAAACAAATTACTGCTATAATTATTATACTTTTATGCTTTATCATAATGGACTATCATTATGATAAAGCTAAAGATTTAAGATTTGATAAATATATTGGTCATAAACCGCTTTGGATAAGATGGTTTATCTATATAAAAATAGTAGTACTCATACTGCTGTTTGGATTAAGTGGAGGAATCGATAATTATTATATTCAATTCTAGAAATGGTATGCAAATAAAACAGTCTTTACTAAAATGTGGTGGTTTTCTTATCATTATTTCTAGTCTTATATTTATAACTAAGAAAAATAATCCCACCTCAGACAATCTTGATATTCTCAATGCCATACAAACGATAAAAAGCACAAATACGCCTTCATTCTATTTTATAGGTTCTAGTAGAGTGCAAAGAAGTATTAACCCTCAAATCATAACAACACATTTTAAGAACACATCTGTTCAAAACCTAGGCATTAGTGGTGCTACTTTTCTTTGTAATGCAATCATAGCAGATTACATTATAAGAAATCAAAGTCCAAAAGTAGTATTTATTGAATTATCACCTATATTATCATCGTTTCCAAAACCTTTTATCGAGTTTATTGATGCTGTAAATATTGATATTTCCTCAGTGATAAGTACATTCCCAAAAAAAGAAAGTTTTCGAAAACAAGTTGAATTCAGAATGGAGCTACTCAATCAATATCTATTCAATACTATTTTAGTAAAAGAAGATATTAAAAAAATAATAGCTTATGATTCTCTAAGAAAAAATAATGCAACAACGATAGGGTTTACCACATCAAAAGAAAATAAATTTCACAATACCTCCTCATTTATCACTTTTAGTGAAATCATAACACCTCTAGATAAAAAACTAAATGATTACCAGAATTATATTAATCATTTAGTTACATTAGGAGCAAAAAAAAGAACCAAAGTTATATTTTTTTTACCGGTCACTTATAGAAAAGAAAAAGAGAAAGAAACAGTTATTTCTATGTATCAAAAGCTACCTGATAGCCTTAAAATCATGTATTCTAAAGAGTTCATAAATGATATAACTAATGCCAAGTACCTATTAGACAAAAACCACTTTAACACAAAAGGTGCAACTGCCTATACCAATCTGCTCTGCCCTATTATTGAACAATATCTACTACCATAACAATGATTCAAACGCTCTTACACTACGGCTGTCATTTTATCATCCCCTTAGGCATTGCGTTATGGATATACCCTAAACGCTGGAAGTACGTATACCTTGTTTTTATAGGTAGTATGGCAATCGATTTAGATCATTTGTGGGCTACTCCTATTTTTGACTCCAGTCGATGTAGTGTGGGATTTCATGCATTGCATAGCTACACTGCAATTGTAGTATACGGTATCTTACTTATCCCTAAACACACACGAATCATAGGAATCGCGTTACTGTGGCATATCATTACAGACCAAATGGATTGCTGGATGATGTGATACTCCTTATAAATTCCAATATTATAATGTAATCTTGGTATAATTAGGATAATGATCCGAGAGGTCTAGAGTGAAGTTTTTAAAAGACAAAACCGTAGCAGACTCTGGAACTAAAATAAAATCAATTCGTGCAGGAAACCATTCAAAATTAAAGGTCTTCCCAAAACCTTTTCCCGCCTCTTTAAAACTGTCTTTTAATCCTTCTGAAATAAATGTATTGTATACATAAGAATATGCAGTATTATTAAAATCCCCCATCACCACTGTAGGATATGGAGATGTTTTCATGTGGGCAAGTACTTGCTCTGTTTGGGCTTGTTGCTTCTTAAAGGATCCCTGAATACTCTTTAACATCCGTTCGGAATCATCCTCATCAAACGTTTCCATGTCCGAAATTTTTGAATTCAGTTTATGAGATTGCAAATGTACATTGTATATCCGGATTGTATCCGTTGGCGTTGCTATATCTGCAAAAATAGTATTATTTGCTGTGCTCTTAAAATTAAGTGTTCCTGAATTAATTATGGGAAACTTTGAAAAAACAACTAAAGCTATCTCCCCATTATCATTGTTATAATCATGGTATTCGTATGGATATTGTGTGAAATCAATATCTGGATTATCATAATACTCTTGCATACAAAAAACGGTAGGATCCTGTGTTTTTACAAAAGCAGAAATATCTTCAGGAATGGTATTCGACTCAATCCAATCAAACCGATTAAAACTATGTACGTTATAACTCATAAAAGACAAGCTATCTTCTTCGGTATCTTCTATAGTAGTAGCATTCAACTTATATAATGAAAATACATGCGATATTCCTAATACTAGTACAATGAGCGACAACAACATCCGTTTGCTTAATAATACTCCCCAATACAAAAAGAACAACATATTAATCACAATAAGCACCGGTACTGCTAAACTCAATACCGATAGTAAAGGAAATGCTTTGGGAGATACGTACGGCAGTAAATAGGATAACAACAATGCTAATGCTACCACCGAATTACAAATGAATATTAATTTATTCCATAATTTCCTCATGACTATTCTTTACCCGCTTGAAATAAAAATTCTTTTTCCTTCTTTGTCAAACTCTCATAACCGCTCTGACCAATCTTATCTAATATGCTATCAATCTCTGCCTGATTGCTTTTTCTTGAAGTCGAGCTCACACTCTTTTTTTTGGATGTTGATTTCGTTTTATCCTTTTTATAAACGGTACGTAATGGGCTTTTCGATTTAGGCTGAAACCATGATTCGATAGTGTTCAAAAAACGTTCAAAACCGGCACCAATATCTTTTCCCTTTCGAAATTGACTGGCATAGACATATCCAAACAATGCCCCTCCCAAATGTGCTAAATGCCCTCCAGAATTCGTGCCTAAAGGAATTTGAACAATATCTAAAAGGATGAAAAAGCAAGCGATCCACCAAAATTTAATACTTCCCAAAAATAGCATCCGTATGGCTAGATTGGGTACATAGGTTGCAACTGCAACCAGAATTGCCATTACAGATGCCGAAGCCCCCACCAAATACCCTTGATCAACACTCGTAAAAGCTGGAAACAAATTATAGGCTCCCATAAACACTAATGCTCCCGAAATAGCGCCTAAGAGATATACCGTAAGGGTACGTTTTGCAGTAAAATACGTGATAAAATAATGACCAGAAAAATACAATACAATCATATTTGACAGCAAATGCCATAGTCCTCCATGTAAAAAAGCATAGGTAATGATCGTCCAAGGTTTATACACATACGCTCCTATTGATTTTGAAAAAAACAACCAACTTTCAATACTTGATTCTGAATATGAAAATAAAAAAGCTACCAACCGTACACCATACAGTAGGACAAAAGCCAAAACGTTAATTGCTATTAATCGCTCAATATTAGAGGCCGTTTTATATTTAATCTTAAGATCATTTATAGATATCATCGATCCCAACGGTTTTTATTAAAAGAATTCTTTTTCCAATACCACATGGTTAAAAAGCCAATTACGGCACCACCAATATGCGCCCAATGCGCTACATTGGATGGCCCTAAAAGAGCTTGTCCCGTAATCCCACTATACAAATCTAAAAGAAAATAACCTCCAATAAGATATTTTGCTTTAATTGGAACTGGAATAAACATCAAATATAGGGGCAAATTAGGATACACTACCGCAAAAGCAGCAAGTACTCCAAAGATGGCTCCAGAAGCGCCAACCATAGGTGTTCTGTACGAATCAATCATATTTACTGTAGCTTCTTGACTAATCCCTTCTTGTATTTGATATTGCCCATTCGCCAATGTATCTTGGATAAAGACTATGATTTCTTCTGGCGTATAGCCAATTGATATATACGCTTGAAAACCTGGATTAAACTGAAGGTAAGTAAACAACAACTGAAAGATAACAGCGCCTATACCCGCAGAAAAATAGATGAAGAGAAATTTCTTCTGCCCAATTGAGTTTTCCATGTGAGAACCAAACATATACAACGCAAACATATTAAAAAAGATATGTCCAGCATCGCCATGCATAAACATGTGCGTAATGACTTGCCAAACCTGAAAATTCTCATTTTTAGGATACCATAATGCAAACAAATCTATTGCCGTATCTCCTAAACTAAGCGCTCCTACAAAAAAAATAACATTAATAATTAATAGTGTTTTTACCGTATCTGTAATTCTTCCCATGGCTTAAAATTTCTTATCAATTTCATCTATTGCTAACGTAACAAAAGTAGATTTATGATCTGGTGTTACATTTGGCTCTGTACAAGCAAATAATCGATGTACCATATCTTGTTGTTCTTCTGGCCCTAATATCACTCCTGTTTTTACAGCAATACTTTTTGCCATCGACTGTATTAGTATATCGGTTTGAGAAAACCCGCTATTTGGGATATCACGTTCTAAATCATAAATCACTTGTTCCAACAGCACTTGTACTTCACTCTCTGTAGCTGTAGTTGGGATTCCAGAAATAGATACCTGTTCTTCTGTAATGGAATCAAAAATAAAACCTGAATGTTCTAATTGCTCTTGTACCGTAATCAGTAATGCTACATCTTGCGCAGAAAAAGAAAGTTGTAATGGAAATAGTAATTGTTGGCTTATTCCTGTTGCCAGAGTAATATTTTGCAATAACTCTTCATAAACAATACGCTGGTGTGCTCGATTTTGATGCACAATAAGCATCCCACTTTTAATCGTACTTACAATATATTTTCTACGCAATTGATAGGTAGTATTGGCATCAAATACTTTTTGGGTTTCATTTTCAAATAAGGAACTTGTAATTTCTGTTTTTTCAAAAATGACCGAAGAAAAATCATTGGTAGTCTCTTCTTTATTTGCAGACAATCCTGTATATAAGCTTTCCCACTGCTTTGGCTTTTCTTTTTGAAATGAAGTTCGAGGCATCCCCGAATTTGATCCTGAAGCTGTTTGCTTCGCTTCATCAGCAAAAGGATTAAAATTACGATCTACGGTAATCTTAGGAGGTACTGCTTCTTTGTTTTTATAGTCGTATGGAGTATCCATAGACGCATCTTTATTAAAATCTAATACAGGAGCTACGCTAAACTGACCTAAACTATGTTTAATCGTAGAGCGCAACATCGCATAAATCGAATGTTCATCATCAAACTTAATTTCTGTTTTTGTGGGATGAATATTAATATCTATTGATTTAGGATCTACCTGTAAATAAATAAAATAACTAGGATATGCTTTATCCTTTAGTAAACCCTCAAATGCTGCCGTTACTGCATGATTAAGATATGGACTTTTAATAAAACGATCATTCACAAAGAAAAACTGTTCTCCTCGCGTACGTTTAGCAAACTCAGGCTTTCCTATAAACCCCTCAATACTCACCACATCCGTTTTTTCTTGTATAGGCACTAGTTTCTCATTCGTTTTTCCACCAAAAATAGTTACAATACGCTTTCTTAAATTCGTATCCAATAACTGAAACACCTCACTATCATTATGATGCATGCTAAATTTTATAGCGGGATGCACCATAGCGACACGATGAAACTCATCGATGATATGTCGTAATTCTACCGTATTTGATTTCAAGAAATTTCTACGGGCAGGAATGTTATAAAAAAGATTTTTAACGCTAATAGAAGTTCCTGTAGCAGTGACACAAACCTCTTGAGAGACTAGTGTACTTCCTTCTATTTTGATCTCTGTACCTACTTCGTCAGCATCCTGTCTTGTTTTTAATACTACATGTGCAATGGCTGCAATAGAAGCTAGAGCTTCTCCTCGAAACCCCTTAGTTTCTAACTGAAAAAGGTCATCTGCAGTTCGTATTTTGGAAGTCGCATGCCGTTCAAAACTTAACCGAGCATCAGTTACGCTCATCCCAGCGCCATTATCAATAACTTGAATTAGTGTTTTTCCTGCTTCTTTAACAATAAGCTTAATACTCGTTGCTTTTGCATCAATAGCATTTTCGAGCAGCTCTTTTACTACAGAAGCTGGCCGTTGCACCACTTCTCCAGCAGCAATTTGATTGGCTACATGATCCGGTAATAATTGAATGATATCAGACATTTAACGCCTTGTAGTAAATATGGATAAGTCAAAATCTATGAAATATAAAAAGATGAAAATCAATAGTAATGCGATATATATAACACGCTTATTGATTTCTCGATTTCCTCGATTGCGACTTTCTTTACGAGCTTCAGACCAATGCGAACCAAAATCATTAGCATTCGTTGTCTCTCTATACTTTGTTATTCTATTCTCAAAATCGTAAATATTACCCGCACTTTTACCTTCGTAATATCTTGGCGTATAATTATAACGTCGATTACTTTTCTTCTTTAGAATATTTACTTTCAAAATCGCCTCCTCTCTTTAATATGTTATTCAAATATACTTAAAATACAACATATTTTAAAGATTTTACACTTTCAATACATGTATTATTCTACAGGTATTGTACAACAAAGATAATGCCGCTTATTGAGTTACGATTGACGATTGACGATTGACGATTGACGATTGACGATTGACGATTGACGATTGACGATTGACGATTGACGATTGACGATTGACGATTTTTTGACCTTCGGTCAAAAAATCTAAAATCTAAAATCTAAAATCTAAAATCTAAAATCTAAAATCTAAAATCTAAAATCTAAAATCTAAAATCTAAAATCTAACTCCTTAACTTCTGACTTCTGACTTCTAAACAGCTTGTTTTCGTAGTTGCGCCATTTTGATTGCTGCAATCGCAGCTTCTGTTCCTTTATTACCATGCTTTCCTCCAGATCGATCTCTAGACTGCGCTATGGTATTATCAGTAAGTACGCAAAAAATTACAGGAATATCATTTTGAACGTTTAAGTCTTTAATCCCCTGAGTTACGCCTTCACAGACAAAGTCAAAATGCTTAGTTTCTCCCTGTATTACTGAGCCTATTGCAATAACCGCATCTAGTTCATGCATAGCTTCTTGCATTTTTTTACATCCATAGATCAATTCGAAACTGCCTGGAACATCCCAACGTATGATTGCATTTTCATCAACTCCCGAGGCCACAAAAGTTTGATATGCACCTTGAAACAATCCTTCAGTAATTTCTGTATTCCACTCCGAAACTACAATACCGAATTTAAAATCTTTAGCATCAGGTATCGTCGATGCATCATATACTGATAAATTTTTATGTATCGTAGCCATAAATTTAGATGTAATTTAAAATGGTATATCTAAAAACGATAAGCATCGTTACTTATTGAACCATTGCTTTAGCTTTCCCTAAATGTACTTCAACTTGATTTGCTTCTGTACTTTTCGGAAATTCATTTTTAATTCGTTCTAACGCTTTGATCGCAATATCCGTTTTCTTTAATTCTAATGCTGTGATTGCTGTTTTTAACAAAAATCGTGGCGTTGTAAAATCATTGACCTGTAATGCCGCTGCTTCTTTATAATATTTCAAAGCATCTTCTAACTGATTTAGTTGAGAAAACGCATCTCCAATACCACCTTTAGCCAAAGGAGCTAACATTTCATCATCACTATCAAAATCTTGTAAAAAACGAATTGTTTTTTTATACTCTCCGAGGTTTAAATATGAAAATCCTGCATAATAATGAGATAAGTTTCCTGCTGCTGTACTTCCGTAATTCTCGATAAGTTGTAAGAAACCATACTTCCCTTCTGTACCATTCAATGCTAGTGTATATAACGAATCCCGAGTAGCAGCGTTACCATTCAAAGCATCGTTAAAATATTGCTGTGCAGTAAATATTTCGTTAGAAGCCTCTTCTTCATTAGGTTCTTGTATAAAATTCTGATATCCCCAAAATGCTAAAGTTACTAATACAACAGCACCAACTATCATTAAAATATAATTTTGATTTGCTGCAACCCATTCTTCGGTTTTGGAAGCTCCTTCATCCAAAGAATTAAACACCTCTGCCGTAGTCGATTGCTCTTCTATATTTCCTTCTACTGCTTCTACCGCTTCTTTAGTTTTAGGCTTGTATCCTCTTTTCTTATATGTGGCCATAATTATTTTTTAATGAACCGCAAAAATAAAATTTTATTCATAATTAAAAGTGAAAATATTTGTTATTTTTCAATAATTTGCATTTTTAAATATAATGAAGCATTATTTTCATTATATATTAAAAATCAACACCTTATGATTTTAAAATCCCTCTCTTTAGTTAATTACAAAAACTTTGATGCCATTAACTTCGAATTTAATGACACTATCAATTGTCTTGTAGGTCATAATGGGGTAGGTAAAACAAATGTATTGGATGCCATATACCACCTTTCGTTTGGCAAAAGTTACTTCAATCCGATCACTAGTCAAAATATAAGGCATACTACCGATTTTTTTGTTATTGATGGGCAATATGAAAAAAATGATCGTGAAGAAAAAGTAATGATTAGTGCTAAAAAAGGACAAAAAAAAATTATAAAGCGTAACGGAAAAGCATATCCTAAAATTAGTGATCATATTGGTTTTTTACCGTTAGTAATTATTTCACCAGCAGATAGAGATCTTATTATAGAAGGAAGCGATATACGTCGTAAATTTATTGATGGTGTTATAGCCCAAAGTGATTCAGCATACCTCGCTACCCTACTCAACTATAACAAAATAGTAGCTCAACGCAATGCATTACTCAAATATTTTGCTGCAAACAGTACTTTTGACCCCACTACGCTAGAGGTTTACAATCAACAAATGAATGATTATGGGACGATCATTTTTGAAACCAGGCGTGCATTCTTAGCTGCTTTCATTCCAATTTTTATCGCTCGATATGCAGCCATTAGCTCTGGAAATGAAACCGTAGGCATTCAATATCAAAGTCAAGTATTCGATGCTGACATCCCTACATTACTAGCGCAGCAGCTCTCTAAAGACAGAATGCTTCAATACACTAGTGTAGGTGTACATAAAGATGATCTCTCCTTAGAGATCGACGGATTTCCTGTCAAAAAATTTGGAAGCCAAGGCCAACAAAAATCATTTTTGATTGCCCTAAAACTAGCACAATTTGATTTTCTTAAAAAGAAGAGTCAAGTAAACCCTTTACTCTTATTAGATGATGTATTTGATAAGCTAGATGAAAAACGTGTAGAGCATATTATTAAGCTGGTCGAAAATCAAAACTTCGGACAATTATTTATTACCGATACCCATTCTGATCGTACTGAAAAAGTGGTGCAAAAGATTTCAAAATCCTATCAAATGATACAACTATAGGAATTTAAAAGTTAAAAACACTGCTTTATTTATAAACCATTTTTTCAATAATTCAATAGCCCAATGTCAATATTAAAGTTATTATCTCAAATCATAAAACCGATTATAATTGTAGCACTATTGGTTTCTTTATGTAATTGTTCGGCTCCCAATCCTGAGGAATCCCTTCAGCATATAACCGGGTATTGGGAAATTGAAAAGGTAATCTTACAAGATGGTTCAGAAAAACAATACAACTACAATCAATCTATTGATTTTTTTGAATTGAAAGATACAACAGGTACCCGCAGAAAAATGCAACCCAAACTTGATGGGCACTTCACAACCTCTAAAGACCAGATCAGATTTTCATATAAGATCGAGAATAATAGCCTCAGACTTTATTTTAAAAGTGCCATTGATACCTGGAAAGAAACGGTAGTGTTAGCAAAAGAAAATCAAATGATTATCAAAAATGAAGCTGGAAATCTATACTTTTACAAACGGTATCAAAAGTTAGATTTATAATGGCAAAACGTCAAAACGACAATCAACATTTAAGCGATGTACTCAAAGATTTTGTATCTAAAAATAATCTTCAAAAAGGATTAGACAAAGTATCGGTACAGGATGTCTGGGCTCAAGTAATGGGCCCTGCTATTACGGGATATACCAATAGTATCAAATTAGAGCGAAATACACTATATATAGGACTCAACTCTGCTGTACTTCGACAAGAACTGAGCTATGGCACTGAAAAAATTATCAAAAACCTAAACGAAGCTTTGGGAAAAGAGCTAATTTCAAAATTAGTACTTCGATAAAACAACACTTATTAAGAATACTAGTCGCACTTTGGGTATAGGAAACCTAAACTTATCGATTATTTTTTACTTGACTCCAATAAATTCTACTTCAAAAATAAGATCAGAATTTGGAGGAATAGGTCCAACCCCACGTTCTCCATAGCCTAGTTTAGCAGGAATAAACAATGTCGCTTTATCTCCCACTTTCATTTGTAAAATCCCTTCCTTAAAACCTGGTATCATGGCAGCAGCTTTAGAGTACAACATTTCTAATAGCGCATATCCACCAGGACTAGCTGCACGCTGCGGATTATATACATCAAACTCTTTTGCTTTTTCGACACTATTAGTATCAAATAATTTTCCATTAGATAAAAATCCAGCATACTTTATTAATGCTGTATCCTCAGGTTTAGGCTGCACTCCTGTACCAGTATCCGTTAGCGTTATACCTAATCCACTATTTAATATCTGAGCACTCTTTTTTTGTTCGCCATGTTTATCAAGCATTGCTTGGCTTCGTTCTCTTTCTTCTTTTTCTTCCTTAGATTTTTTTTCTGCAAGTGCTTTTAAACTTTTCTTAAATACCTTTTTAGCGTTAAACCCTTTTGCTTTTTTTCCTTTACGAATGATGTTTACCGCTTTTATTTTTACTGCTTTTTTAGGCTTCGTATTATTTACCGCAATCAAACCAATGGTATCAACAACCTCTTGTCCAAATACAATTTCACCAAAGACAGTATGCTTATTATTGAGCCAAGGTGTCTGTCCTAAAGTAATAAAAAATTGACTTCCGTTAGTATTTGGACCACTATTAGCCATGGAGAGTATTCCTTTTGATTTATGTGTTAATGAGTCAACAATTTCATCTGGAAAAAAATACCCAGGACCTCCAGATCCATTTCCTTTGGGATCTCCAGCTTGAATCATGAAATCTTTAATGACACGATGAAAAACAATACCTTCATAGAATTTCTTACCTTTATATTTTGAATTCACTTCTGTATTGGTACCTTCAGCAAGTGAAATAAAATTAGCCACGGTCATAGGTGTCGCTTCGTAATACAACTTCGCTACAGCAGTTCCCATAGTCGTTACAATTTCAGCATAGATTCCATCTGTTAATGCTGGATCATTTTTCACCGCATTAGGATCTACTAATTCGATTTCAAAAATTAGGGGAGTATTTGCAGGAATAGCTTGTGTCCCTTTCTCTCCATACCCTAAATAACTAGGTACAAATAATACGGCATGATCTCCATACTTCATTTGTTGAATCCCCTCTACTAGTCCTGGAATCAACTTAGCTTCTTGGGAGTAGGTAACAGCTAATGAGACATACCCTGAATTTTTAGCTCTTTTCTCATTATAGATCCCCATTTCAATAGCCACACTTTCAATATTTGTGTCTATAATTGTTCCATCTTCTCGATATAATGAATAATTGATGTTTACCGTAGAACTCAATACTGGTTTTTTTCCACCACCACGTTTTGTAAACCCTATTTGAAGCCCACTTTCTAAAGCTTCATTTTTTACTTTTAAATCACTAAACCGAGCTAACATAGCTGCCTTACGCTCAAATTCAAGACGTTCCTTATTAGCTTTCGTTTCTGCTAATATTTGCAACTTTTCTTCAAATGTAGCGACTGCATCAAATTCATTAGCATCCTTACCTCTGCGAATAATATTTACTTCTTGAATTTTTATATCTTCAATAGGGCGAGTACCTTTTAATTCGACACTACCAATATCTTCTATGACTTGAATACCATTAATAACTTTACCAAAAATTGTATTTTTCCCATCATATACAGGGTTCTCCTTTAATGTAATCATAAATTGACTACCATTGGTATCAGGTTTAGCGATAGCCATGGTTAACAATCCTTTAGTATTGTGTTTTAGAGTGTCCACAATTTCATTAGGAAATTTATATCCCGGATTACCTGTACCATTAGCCAAAGGGTCTCCTGTTTGTAAAATAGAATTCTGGATTACTCTATAAAAAGAAAGGTCATTAAAAAACTTTTTTCCTTTATACTTTTTATTAACCATGGTATTGGTTCCTTCTGCAAGAGAAATGAAATTGGCCACTGTAATAGGAGTAGCTTCATGGTATAACTCGGCTATAACTGTTCCTTTATTTGTAATAATTTCCGCATAAATGCCATTAGATAAATCAGGATAAGTAGTATCACAACTGCTATGCAACACCGCGGTAACTGCTAAAAATAGAATATTTAGTATTTTCATTAGTGAAATGAGCTATTGGTAAAATGAATACGACTAAGTTCTATAAAAATATATATTTTCTTCAGAGCTTAACCATTAATTCTTAATAATTTTATGAAGTTTAACATGCGCAATCAAAGGGATATTAGTTCCTATTCTATTATCATCACCATAGTATCCATAGGCTTGGTATGAAGGAAACAAAAAGGTAACATTCTCTTCCGCTTTCATTAATTTTAAACCTTCTCTAAGACCCAAAAATAATTCTTCTTTATCAATAGTATAGGTCACCGTATCTAACTCTTTTTCTGAATAAATTTGCACCCCATTAAAATCGGTAAGTTCATAATTAAATTGAACAATATCGCCGTAAGTTGGCTTCACTAAAGATACTGTATCTTTTTTAGTATACCTGTACCAAAACCCCCCTTCAGAAACGATATAGTCTTGTATCGTGTCTTTAGTAATAATATCTTGAATTAATTGTTCTTCTTTTTCACTTAATGCTTTATTACGATTAATAGATTCATTAATGAAAGAACCCGAAGCTACGCTCACAGGTTTTCTAGCTTCAGAAGGCTTACAAGAAGATACAACTAAGAGTAGGACTAAAATGCCAAAAATCGATCTCATCTTTTATTTTTTATGTGATTCTCAAGTGCGATTGAATATTTTCAAATCATTTTAAGAATTTAATACTTCTTTATATTGGGTTAAGATACTAATAAAATTATCAACAGTATCAGATAAGGAGTCATTACTTTTTCCTCCAGCAGCGTTGTGATGCCCTCCTCCTTCAAAGTGATTTCTAGAGAATTCATTGACAGAAAATGCCCCTTTAGATCGAAATGATATTTTGATAATACCTTCGTTTTTATTTTCAATAAAAATGACTGCAAAAGTAATCCCTTGTATTGACAACCCCAAATTCACAAACCCTTCAGTATCTCCTTTTTTATATCGATTGGAGTCCAATTCTTGTTGTGACAGTGTAATGTACGCCGTATTATATTCTGACAACACCCTTAGATTCTGCAATGCAACCCCTTGAAGCTGTAATCTAGACATGGTATTACTATCGTATATTTTTTCATGTATTGCCGTATTATCTGCTCCTTTATCTATAAGATCTGCGATAACGCTATGGGTTGTACTTGTAGTAGATCTAAATCGAAATGACCCTGTATCTGTCATAATACCTAAGTAAATACAAGTAGCTATCTCTGGTGAAATAAGCGCTAAATCATCACACATGTCAATAAAATGATATACCATTTGACAGGTAGAACTCATTTGTGTATCGCTGTAGGTGTACTTGGCATAAGTATCTGGTTGTTGATGATGGTCTATCATCACAAAAATAGCATTCACTTTTTTAAGTAAAGACTCCATAGTACCCGTTCTAGAAAAATGATTAAAATCTAATGTGAAGATAAGATCTGCTTCTTGAATTTTTGTCGTGGCATTTTTAGATTGAGAATCATACTTTACAATAGTCTCTTCTCCTGGAACCCATTTTAAAAAATCAGGATACTCATTGGGTGATATAACGGTAACCAAATGTCCTTTTTGTTTATAATAATGATATAATGCTAAAGTTGACCCTATCGCATCACCATCTGGATTTTTATGTGGTATGATAATAATTTTTTTGGGAGTATGAAGTAACTCCTTAATTTCTTTAATGTCTTTTGCTGTCATAAGTTAGCGAATATACAAATAAAATCTGGTGTCAAATTGTATTGATACAGAAGAAAAACTACCAATCACAAGGAGATGACTCATCTGTTATTGCACTTATAATAACATGAGTGATTGCTAATTAACACCTGCCAAGATTTTAAAAAAATACGACAAACATCTTTATACCACAGCAAATACTTTCTTAAAAATATGCTTGATTTTGTATTCATATTCTATATTTTTGTTGTTTATAAATTGTTTATCAATAAAACATTATGGCTAGCAATAGAACTTTTACAATGATTAAACCAGATGCTGTACGAAACGGGCATATCGGAGCAATATTAGAGCAAATAACCGTATCTGGGTTTAAAATTGTCGCATTAAAAATGACACAACTGACGATTAAAGATGCTGAATCATTTTATGCCATACATAAAGAACGTCCTTTTTATGGTGAATTAGTAGCATATATGACCAGTGGAGCAATCGTAGCTGCAATTCTAGAAAAAGAAAATGCGGTAGAAGATTTCAGAACCTTGGTAGGTGCCACAAATCCTGAAGATGCTGCCGAAGGAACCATTAGAAAAAAGTATGCAACTTCATTAACAGAAAATGCTATACATGGTAGTGATAGTGATGATAATGCTGCTATTGAAAGTGCTTTTCATTTTTCATTTAGAGAACAGTTTTAAAGAATCACAAACGACAATATAAAAAAGAGCAGATATATAACTATTTGCTCTTTTTTTTGGTTTCCCAAAAGACTCTTACTTAGTATACAGACATAGATCATTTTTATAAGCTCTTAAGCCTTTAAAGGAATCTGCGTTAAGATTTTCAATACAAAATTCCAATATTTCTGGACAGATGAAATGCTTACACGTTCGTCTGGAGAATGTGCACCTCGAATCGTAGGTCCAAAAGAAATCATATCCATATCAGGATAATGCTGTCCCAAAATTCCACATTCTAAACCTGCATGACAAGCTGCTACTCGTGCTTTCTCACCATTTATAGTGAAGTATACCTTTTCTAACACTTCTAAAATTGGAGAATTTATATCTGGAGTCCAACCTGGATATTCTCCATCAGCAGTAACTGTAAATCCTGACAATCTTAAAACAGCGCTCAATGTAGCTTCCATATCTATCCTAGAAGAACATACGCTGCTTCGAGTAAGACAGTCAATACGAACCGTGCCCATTCCAATAGTCACTTTGGCTACATTATTAGACGTCATTACAAGATCTGGAATATCAGGACTCATACGATATACTCCATCATGCAAAGCATATACCGCATGGAGTACGTTTTGCTGTATTTCAATTGGCAATACACAGTCAATCATAGTTGTAATTTCTAGTATGACTTGTAAATCCGGTTCAAGACTTCCAAATTCTTTTTGAATTGTAGTCTTCAATTTTTTTATATCCCTTTCGAAAATTATTTCCTGACCTTTATCAATAACCACAGTGGCAAAACTTTCTCTAGGAATAGCATTTCGAAGACTCCCTCCTACTATTTTCCCTATTTGCAACCCATATTTTTCATACCCCTCATACAACAATCGATTCATAATTTTATTAGCATTCCCTAATCCTTTATGAATCTCAACTCCAGAATGTCCTCCACAAAGCCCTGTAACCGAAATAGTGTACGCTACCTTATCTTTAGTAATTACTTCCTCTTCATACCTTAATTCTGCCGTAAGATCAATACCGCCTGCACATCCAATACCGATTTCATCATCTTCTTCTGTATCTAAATTCAATAAAATTTCACCAGTTAACCAATTAGGAGATAACTCCATTGCTCCAGTCATTCCCGTTTCTTCATCAATTGTAAATAGTGCTTCTAATGCTGGATGCTCAATACTATCAGAAGCTAAAATTGCCATAATGGTAGCAACCCCAATTCCATTATCAGCCCCTAACGTAGTTCCTTTTGCCTTTACCCAATCTCCATCTGTATACATTTCAATACCCTGTGTATCAAAATCAAAAACAGTATCCTCATTCTTTTGGTGCACCATATCTAAATGAGATTGTAAGACTACAGTTTTACAACCTTCTAATCCCTTAGTTGCAGGTTTCTTAATCAATACATTACCGACCTTATCTATTAAAGTTTCTAATCCCAGCTGAGTTCCAAAATTTTTAACGAAACCAATTACCCGCTCTTCTTTTTTAGAAGGCCTCGGTACCGCATTAAGATCTGTAAATGCATTCCATAATACCTTCGGCTCTAATATTCTAATTTCTGAATTCATATTGATATCCTATATTTGGATTGCTAAAGTATCGATTTTGTATAGGCTTCCAAACTTTATAAACCCCAAAATAGTATATTTACAACATGCAATCCAGAACTAAGCTTATTCTTACCCTACTACTACCCGTTCAAATTATTGGTATCAAAATAATTTCATTTTTCCCAGCGTTTGTAGAACGCTATTACAGCACTAGTATCTATATTTATATTGCTAAAGGGTTACGTTATATCTTTGGATGGTTACCCTTTTCTTTTGGAGACCTTGGGTATGTTGTTCTAATTGTATTGGCTATTCGTTTTCTATATACAAAAGTATTCCGAAAACATATCCATTGGAAAAATTTAGGATTAGACATTGGTTCTACATTATCAATTGTATATGCTATGTTTCATCTGCTATGGGGGATTAATTATTACCGACTTCCATTACATGAAATATTAAATATCAATGATGAATATACAGAAGCTGAACTGATACTTGTTTCTGAAAAATTAATTCTTGCAGCAAACACCATACATCAACAACTTGAACCTGTAGATTCCTTAGCGATACAAACTCCTTATGACAAACAAGAAATTTTTAATAAAACAATAGTTGCCTATCAACAAGTACAAACAGTAATGCCTTCATTATCCTATACTCCAAAGAGTATAAAAATATCACTACTTAGTATTCCACTAACGTATATGGGATTTAGCGGTTATTTAAACCCGATTACTAATGAAGCCCAAGTCAATGGTCTTATTCTTAATTCCAAAATGCCAACCACAAGTTGCCATGAAGAAGCCCATCAATTAGGATTTGCTAAAGAAAATGAAGCCAATTTTATTGCAGCATTAACCACCATAAATTGTGATGACCCCTATTTTAAATATAGTGGTGTCACTTTTGCTTTAAAATTCTGTCTCAATAATCTATATCAACATAATGATCAAAAAGCATTATGCTTGATCGAAGAAAAAATGCGGCCTGGCATTTTAAAAAACTATAAAGAAGTTCATGAATTTTGGGAACACTATGAAAATCCATTAGAACCGATTTTCAAAAGCACTTACGACACCTACTTAAAAGCAAACGATCAACCAGAAGGTATGGATACGTATAGCTATGTTACTGCATTATTAGTGAATTACTATAAGACACAATCTATTCCCTTATAAACTGATATATTTCTTATAAATCACATTGCACTCAACGCTTTACAATTGCAACACAAGACTATAAAGAAGCTCTTCACAACACCTTAATACTATAGTATATCATAATTTAATCTGCCATATTTGGTCTTTATATAACTAAGAATAAACACAGTGTTCTCAATACTAAAATCTAGTATCTAAATACTAATAGTATAACGTTAACATGTCGATCAAATAGCATCGCTGCGGTTAACTTTAGAACCATCGTGAAACGGTATATTTTGAAATAGTTTCAAATCGTAATACCTACCCATCCGTCAGGCGAGCATTTTTAAATCCATAATTTAGATTTAACCTAAGATCACTAGTGTCCACTTAAAAGAATATAGATCGCTTCGCTACAAGAATCAAGAGCCAAGACTTTTGCTTAAAAATCTGATTATCAAATTATTAAAAAACATCAACTACAGACAAATGTACTTTACTCCTAAATGGAGTACAACTTTCTAATGAAATCAATTTAGAAGATAAAGACTGTTACGCTTTTAAAAGCAAGGGAGGGATGTGAGAGTGTTTTCTTTTTTTTAGTAGACACTAATGACCTAAGCTATAATAATAGACTCATAAAAACGAATATCCTACCGTCAGAGGTTGAAAAATTACGATAAAGCATAGATAGTGTAATGGATACCTTTCAAGCTTCAAATTCGAACATCTGACCTTAAACACCCACTCTTTCTCCATTGAACTATTTTCATTGATTTTGCCGTTTTGATAAATAAAAAAATGATTTTATTGTTTTTTTATGATTATAAAATGTTAAAAAAGCAAAAACACTGAAAAAAGTAAAATTTGTACCTAAAAAGGGTTTTATTGTCCTATACCTAAATGATATTCAGTTATTATTTTTGTTATCAGTTAAAAACAACAATTTCACTATGACTGAAAACAAGAAAGCCATTTTACTTTCCATAACATTATTCGTTGCTTTTTTTATCGTCGGAGAACTTATTACAAGTACTGGAGAAAGGGATAAAAAAAACATGACAGAATACGAAAAACTAATGGGTATGGGAGAAACTCAAGCCCACGTTCCGGGTCCCATAGAAGTATTTAAACACGCTATAAGTGAACTACGCAATCCTTTTTATAATAATGGCCCAAATGACAAAGGTATTGGCATCCAATTACTTTACTCTATTGCCAGAGTAATGGCTGGATATCTATTATCCGTCGTTATCGCCATACCAATAGGTTTTCTAATAGGAATGTCTCCTGTCTTCTATAAAGCCTTGCAACCTTACATACAAATACTAAAACCTATATCCCCTTTAGCTTGGATGCCTTTAGCCTTGTTTGTAATAAAAGACTCTATACTATCTTCTGTATTTGTAATATTTATTTGTTCTATATGGCCCATACTTATTAATACTGCATTTGGAGTAATTTCTGTTAAAAAGGATTTTCTAAATGTGGGCAAAACACTAGAAATGAGCTCTCTTAAAACTGCTTTTAAAATCATATTACCTGCTGCATTGCCTACCATTTTCACTGGACTCAGAATAGCAATGGGTATTTCATGGCTGGTTATTGTGGCTGCAGAAATGCTTGTAGGAGGAACAGGTATAGGATATTATGTATGGAATGAATGGAATAATTTGGATTTAGCAAGTGTTGTTTTCTCTATACTAATGATTGGTCTTATAGGAATGTTTCTAGACTCATTAATAGCTAGATGTTCTAAATATTTTAACTATCAAGAATAAAACTAATAAACATGGAAGAATTTTTAAAAGTTGAAAACATATCAAAATCATATCCTATTGCAGGTAAAAAAAGTTCAGTGACCATTTATGAAAATATTAATTTCATAATGAACAAAGGTGAATCCATGTGTATTATTGGACATTCTGGATGTGGAAAGTCTACTATTCTAAATAATCTTGCTGGTTTAGATATTCCTTCTAGTGGTTCCATTAAAATGTTAGGAAAAGAAGTTCATTCTCCCAGTTTAGAGCGTGGTGTCATTTTTCAGAACCATAGTATCCTTCCATGGCTTACCGTATTTAAAAATGTAACCATGGCTATCAAATGCAAATTTAAAAGCATGAATGCCGATGATATCTCCAATAGAGCTACTCATTTTTTAAAGATGGTCGGTTTACAAGATGCTATGTACAAAAAACCTTCTGAACTTTCTGGAGGTATGAAACAACGCGTTGGTATTGCCAGAGCCTTTGCTATAGAACCCACTTTACTTTTAATGGATGAGCCATTCGGTGCACTGGATGCATTAACACGAGGAAAACTACAAGACAAACTTGTTGAAATATGTGATAAAACAAAGCAAACAACCTTTATGATTACGCATGATATTGATGAAGCAATATTGCTTTCCGATAGAATCCTTCTTATGTCGGATGGACCAGAAGCCAGAATAGCAGAAATAGTAACTGTAAATATTCCGAAACCAAGAAATAGAGCTACTATTATTAACCACCCTGCCTATTATGACATTAGAAATTATTTGGTTGATTTTCTTGTGAATCATTCCGGAACAATTAATGAAAACCTAAAAAATGGGACTTTAAAAGAAAAAGAATTACCTATTGATGTGGATCCACATCAATTGAAATTGCAATTAGAAAATAATTAAAAACACCTTTAAAACAGAACGAATATGGACAAAAAACAAATGACAGAAATCATTTTAGATACTAAAATGAAAAAGGAAGTTTCGTGGAGTGATCTAGCAACTGCAACAGGATTAAATCCAGTATGTGTAGCAGCCGCATGTTTGGGAAGTGCTTCATTAAATGATACCGAAGCTGCTGCAGTAGTTAATGTACTAGCACTGGGAATCGATGTTGAAAAAATGTTAAAAGTATTTCCTTTAAAAGGAGAAGGTCAAGTGGTCCCAAGTGATCCACTTATTTATAGACTCTTTGAAATTGCGTATGTCTATGGACCAAGTATTAAGGAAATTACTCACGAAAAATTTGGAGATGGAATTATGAGTGCAATCGATTTCACTCTAGATGTAGATAAAATTGAAGACCCTAAGGGCGATCGAGTTCAAATTACAATGACAGGTAAATTTCTTCCGTATAAGAAATGGTAAAATTAATACTAACAACTAAAAAATGAAATTATGCCAGTAAATAGCTTAGATGATCCATTTAGTGAAAAATCCGACTTGTCTCACGGTGCAGGTTGCAGTTGTAAATCTTGTCATTCGGCCGATGTGGAAATGGTTCAAAATCTTCCACATTCAGAGGAAGAAATGGTGAATAGATTTGTTGAAACTTCCGTTATAAAATCAATATTTGGAGGTAACGATGTACAACGAAGACAATTTATTAAAACCGTTGGAGCCGGTGTTTTTCGAGCAGCGCTCTTATCCGTTATCCCTCTTGGGGCATTACAATCCTGTATTAACGATACTAAGAAGAAAGTTGAATCCGGAGGTGCTACAAAATTAGGTGCTTCCAAATTAGAAAAAACTAAATTGAATATTGGATTTGTTCCTATTACATGCGCAACCCCAATTATCATGTCAAAGCCAATGGGCTTTTATGAAAAATATGGTTTAGATGTAGATGTTATCAAAACAGCTGGTTGGGCAGTAGCAAGAGATAAAAGTTTAAACAAAGAATATGATGCTTCGCACATGCTGACTCCAATGCCATTAGCAATGACTATGGGTGCCGGTTCCAGTTCTGTTCCTTATGTAATGCCAGCTGTAGAAAACATAAACGGACAAGCGATTTGTTTACATAACAAACATAAAAACAAACGAGACCCTAAAATGTGGAAAGGTTTTAAGTTTGGAGTTCCTTTTGAATATTCCATGCATAACTTTTTATTACGGTATTACGTTGCAGAGCATGGGCTAGATCCAGACAAAGATATTCAGATTCGCGTTGTACCACCACCAGAAATGGTAGCCAACTTAAGAGCGGGAAATTTAGATGGATACTTATCTCCTGACCCCTTTAACCAAAGAGCTGTTTATGAAAATGTAGGGTTCCTCCATTTATTAACTAAAGATATTTGGGAAGGACATCCATGTTGTGCATTTGCCTGCAGTCAAGAGTTTGTTACGAATAACCCTAACACGTATGCAGCTCTATTTAGTGCTATAATCGATGCTACTCACTATTCTTCTAAACAAGAAAATAGAGCAGGAATAGCCGAAGCAATAGCACCTAAAAACTATTTAAATCAACCTGCTTCAGTAATTGCCCAGGTTCTTACTGGAAAATATGCAGATGGTTTAGGGAATGTATTAAATGAACCAGATCGCATAGGCTTTGATCCCTTCCCTTGGCATTCTATGGGAGTTTGGATACTAACCCAAATGAAACGCTGGGGATATGTAAAAGAAGACATTGACTATAAAAAAATCGCTGAGCAAGTGTATTTAGCTGCAGAATGCGGAGCTAAAATGAAAGAAATGGGTTATGAAGCTCCATCAACTACGTATAAAAAGCATATCATTATGGGTAAAGAATTTGATCCCAATTTTCCAGAAGAATATGTAAACAGCTTCGATATTCGTGTGAAATAAAAAGTAATCATTTACTTTACTTAATTTATACATTGAATTCACTGGAAAATAAAATTGAATATTCAAATTTCAATTTTATTTTTCAGGAAATTCAAGTTATACATATCATTAACACTTATTTTACACTACAACTATTAACATCCAAAAGCACATA
>CALFCI010000118.1 GCA_937951135.1 uncultured Aquimarina sp.
GGTATTCCAGATAATATAGAAGCACAACCGACGTCTGGTTATGTAGCACCAACAGGTGTAGATACAGATGGTGATGGAATTGATAATGCTTATGATGTAGATGAGGTTACAGGTATACCATTAACAGTTCCAGAAAATACAGATGGAACAGATGCTCCAGATTACTTGGATGCAGATAGTGATAATGATGGTATTTTAGATATTGAGGAAAATGGAGATACAGATGTTGTATTATCAGGATACGATGTTGATAATGATGGATTGGATGATGCTTTTGATGATGTAGATGATACTGCTAGTGGTATTCCTACTGTTTTTGATAATCATAACCCGCCTGAAGCAAGTAATTTAGGAGATGATGATGGAGATGTGGATAATGGCGGAGATTTTGATTATCGGGATACCGATAATGCAAGTAGTTTGGATGATGATATTACTGTATATACAGGGTTTAGTCCTAATGGAGATAGCATTAATGATGAATTTTCTATCGAAGGATTAGATAATTTTCCAGAGAATACATTACGAATCTATAATAGATGGGGAGTATTGGTATTTGATCAATCAGGATATGGTCAGCCAGGTGTGCGTACATTTACAGGAGAAAGTAATGGACGAGCTACTATACAAGGCGACAAACAATTACCAGTAGGAACGTACTATTATGTTATAGATTATATAAATGCTACAAACGTAAATACTTCTAAGGCAGGATATTTATATATAAACAGATAAATTTTCATTCGGAATATGCGTATTTGTTTATTCCCTAAATCAAATTATGAAACCAATGAATAAAATATTGATATTAATAATGTTCGTGAGTTTTAGTCTGATAACAACATTTAGTTATGCTCAGCAAGATGCTCAATATACACAGTATATGTATAATACTATTAGTGTAAATCCTGCCTATGCTGGTAGTAGAGGAGTACTAAGTGTTATGGGGTTACATCGAAGTCAATGGGTAGGACTAGAAGGAGCGCCTCGAACACAAACCTTAACATTAAATACACCTATAGGGAAGAAAAATAGAATGGGTCTAGGGCTTTCTATTGTTAATGATGAGATTGGCCCCACAAACGAAACCTATTTTGATATTGATTTTTCATATACCATTCCTGTTTCTGAACAAGCGAAACTGAGCTTTGGTTTGAAAGCAGGTGGACATTTGTTGAATGTAGATTTTCAAAAGTTAAGTCAGCGTGTAGATGGAGATCCGGTTTTTGGGAATAACGTAAACAACAAATTTAGTCCAAATGTAGGCTTAGGGTTGTATTATCATACGAACCGTTTTTATGCGGGATTAAGTGCTCCTAATATATTGAAGACAGATCATTTTGATGAAGAATCTAGTAATTCAAATGCTTTTATAGCAGAAGAAGAGGTTAATTTTTACCTTATAGGGGGATATGTATTTGATCTTAATGAAAATATAAAGTTTAAACCTGCAGTATTAACAAAACTAGTACAGGGTGCACCGTTACAAGTGGATGTTTCTGCAAATTTCTTACTGTATGATAAGTTAACATTAGGTGCAGGGTACCGATGGAGTGCAGCATTTAGTGCTTTGGCAGCATTTCAAATATCAGATTCTATGTTGATTGGGTTTGCTTATGATCGAGAAACGACAGAATTAGGCAATACCACATTTAATGATGGGAGTTATGAAATAATGTTGCGTTTTGAATTGTTTAGAAAGTACAATAGAATGCTCACACCAAGATTCTTTTAATATCAAATTTAGAATAGATGACTATAAGAAAATTTATACACAAACCATTGTATTTTTATTTGGTGTTATTCATAACCACTATAAGCTTTGCTCAAGAGAAAAAAGTGAATAGAGGGGATGATCAATATGATAAATATGAGTATATCAATGCACAAAAAACGTATCTTAAAGTTGTAGAAAAAGGATATGAAAGTGCAGATTTATTCAAAAAGCTAGGAAATAGCTATTATTTTAATAGTCAATTTGAAGATGCATTAAAGTGGTATGAGTCCTTAGTGACAAAATATCCTAAAGAGGTAGAACCAGAATATTTATTTCGATATGCACAGACCTTAAAGGCAGCAAAGCGATATGAAGATTCGGATCGTTATATGGAGCAGTTTACAGCAACTAGTGCTGCCGATCATAGGGGGAAGCTATATATTGAAGAGCCTGATTATTTGGAGCGTATTGACTTTCAATCGGGACGTTATGAAATAGAGAATTTAGCAATTAACTCTTCATATACTGATTTTGGAGCTGCTTTTTATGATCGATTTGTGGTATTTGCTTCGACTCGCGATACGTTGATATTTAAAAAGAGTGTACACCAATGGAATGATGAACCTTTTTTAGATTTATACCGAGCAGAATATAATCCCGCTAATGGAGAATTGTCTGAAATTAAGAAACTACAAAATACGTTGAATTCTAAATTTCATGAGTCTACTCCAATCTATACTAAGGATTTACAAACGGTATATTTTACAAGAAATAATTACGATCGTAGACGTTATGGAAACGATAAAGATGGAACAAATCGCTTAAAAGTATACAGAAGTTATAAAAACGCACAAGGAGGATGGACAACTCCTCAAAGTTTACCGTTTAATAGTGATGAATATTCTGTAGCGCATCCAGCATTAAGCGTAGATGAAAAAACGTTGTATTTTTCATCGGATATGCCAGGCGGAATTGGACTTTCAGATCTATATGCTGTAGCAATCAATAGTGATGGTTCTTTTGAAGATCCTCAAAATTTGGGAACTACAGTTAATACTGAAGGTAAAGAGACTTTTCCTTTTATTAGTGCAACAAATGATTTGTATTTTTCTTCAGATGGTCATACCGGTTTAGGAGGATTGGATGTGTATGTAACACAATTAAATCCGCAAACCGAAGAAGAAGCATTAATTGTAAATATTGGAAAACCTATCAATAGTCCCAAAGATGATTTTGCATTTATTGTAGATACCAACACGAAACGAGGCTATTTTTCTTCCAATAGGGATGGCGGTAAAGGAAAGGATGATATCTATACTTTTTTACAGTTAGAAGATGTACGTCCATTTTGTGAGATTACAATTAAAGGTGTCGTTACAGATAAAGATACCAATGCACTACTACCAGGAACTAAAGTAATTCTTTTGGATACGAATAATACTCCTGTTGAAACGGTTATAGTAGCAGATGATGCTGCCTATGCTTTTACCACTACATGCAGTGCTAAGTACTTTGTACGTGCAGAGAAAGCAGAATATTTAACAGTAGAGAAATTAGTAGAGACGCCAGGTGTAACAACCGAGATACTCTTGCCATTACAGTTGGAGAAGGAACTAAAAGCGGCTAGTATAGGTGATGATTTGGCAAAATTATTAGCATTAAACCCTATTTATTTTGACTTTGATCAATCGTATATTCGTAAAGATGCAGCGATAGAGTTAGCCAAAGTGATCGAGGTGATGAATGAGTACCCTACCATGAAAATAGAAGTAGGGTCGCATACAGATAGTCATGGCGATGACGCTTATAACTTAGGGTTGTCTGATCGAAGAGCAAAATCTACTGTAGCCTATATGATTGAAAAAGGAATATCCTCAGATCGATTAACCGGTAAAGGGTACGGAGAAACACAGCATGTTAATCCATGTGGTAATGGAAAACAATGTACTAAAGATGAACACCAATTGAATAGACGAAGCGAATTTATTATTGTGAAGTAATGTATTACCTAGTTCAATAGCTACTTTGGCTTTTATGTCATTCTCATAATTGATTAAGAAAGACCATCTAAACTACTTTTTAGATGGTCTTTTTTTTGTTTCTACTTCAGCATAAGAATAAAGCATAGTGCTTTCAATGACCATCTGGATATAGGGGTTTCAATCCTTCTAAGACACTTGGTTTTAACGATTGAAGCCATCTTGGTTCTTGTGTCAAAGCGTTGTTATATCTTAGTGTAAATGGATTATATTGGATATGGCAATCAATAACTCCTATGATTTTTGTAATTTTGAGGGGATTTAAGAATATGGAAGAAGAAAAAGTTATTTTAGTTAATGAGCATGATGAGCAGATAGGCTTAATGCCAAAAATTGAAGCACACGAGAAAGCAGTTTTACATCGTGCATTTTCAGTATTTATTTTGAATGCTAAAAATGAATTAATGTTACAGCAACGAGCACATCATAAATACCATTCACCGGGCTTATGGACCAATACGTGTTGTAGTCATCAGCGTGATGGAGAAGGTAATATTGATGCTGGTATTCGAAGGCTTAATGAGGAAATGGGATTTACGACAGTGTTAAAAGAGAGTATCTCGTTTATCTACAAAGCTGCTTTTGATAACGGACTTACAGAGCATGAGTATGATCATGTATTAATTGGTTATTATGAAGACAATCCGGTCATAAACCCTGAAGAAGTAGCCGATTGGAAATGGACAGCCGTAACAGCCGTGAAAAAAGATATAGCAGCACATCCCGAAGCATATACGGTTTGGTTTAAAATTATTTTTGACAAATTTTATAATCATATCAACCCGGAAGAAATCGTAAATCATCGTTAAATAGAAAAGATATATGAGAATAAAGGCATGTAGAAAAGCTCATTTTAATGCAGCACATCGATTATATCGAAAGGATTGGAGTGACGAAAAGAATACTCAGATATTTGGAAAATGCAGTAACCCAAAATTTCACGGTCATAATTATGATCTTGTAGTTGCTGTAACTGGTGATGTAGATCCAGAAACAGGTTTTTTGATCGATCTGAAAGTTTTAAAGCAATATATCGTAGAAGAAGTAGAAGAACCGTTTGATCATAAAAACTTGAATGAAGAAGTAGAAGAGTTTGAAACATTAAACCCTACAGCAGAAAATATAGCGATCGTTATTTGGAATCGTTTACGACAACGCATTACGGATCGATTTGATATCGAAGTAACATTATATGAAACGCCTAGAAACTTTGTGATTTATAGTGGAGAGTAGTCGTAGTATAGAATGAAAACATTAATTTTGCAAAAAAAAAGTAATACTTACAATTATGGCAAATAAAAGAGATTTAAAAAAAGATATCAATTTTGTACTTGGAGATATTATAGATGCAGTTTATGTTTGGGAAGAGCAAAACAAGCCTAAGGACAGTGAAAAAGGAGAATCTATTATCGATGAAGCAATTGCAGCTTTTGATGGTTTTATTGAGCGTGTTAACGATAAGAAGGTAGAGAACTATGCAGTTCATTTTAAAGCAGTACGTCAAGATTTAGAGACTACAGCGATTACTTTGATCGAAAAAGTAAATGCATTATAATTATGGATTGATGCCAAACCGATTAAGATCATTTGGTGTTAGTTGACTAGAATACAATTATACAAAACAAAAGAGGCGCAATTTATTGCGCCTCTTTTGTTTTTCTTGATTGGATATAATTGATGAGTTGCTGACCGTATAATGATTTACGAACACTAGTTGTTAATGAATTGGCAACGGTGTCTAGATATTTAATGTTGGCATCAAAAACTTCATGCATAGTGATATAAGGAGCAACTTCTAAATCCTTATTATTGATCGCAAAATTGATAGTATATAAATATTTTTGCGTTAACATTTTTTTATAGGCCTTATCATTATTGATCAAGGTTTCTTCATCATTTTGTTTCGATGCTTCAAAGTCTTCTTTTAGAATTCGTAAGTTTCTTTGACTAAACCGGGTATTTATTTTTTTGAATTCTTGAAACTTCATTTCATTTTTGCCACCAACAATTTTTACATCTTCTTCAAAATGTCTAACTGTAGTATGAATTGTGATTTCTCCGGGTTCAGCAAAAAACGATACACGATCATTGAACTGTTTTCCATCTTTTTTCTCAAGATATAAATAATGAATCTCAGGTTCTTCAATAGTAGTATGCATTACGAATTCGGCATTACCATCTACAATTACGGAATCAATACTTACTAAAATACTATCTTGTATTTTTTGGAGATATATCGTTCCTTTTTTTAGACCATCGATGTTTCCTGTTATCGTTACATTTCCTTGTTTAGTAGTGCAACCGATGCATACAAGTATAGTAAATAGCGTGAGTAGGTTTTTTTTCATTTGTTTTTTGGTTAGTCATGTACACCACAAATATGCTATATTTTAACATGATATACTAGCCTCTTTATAAGTTAAAATGGTATTATGCCGACGGATATTGAATTTACGACCCTAAAAAGCATCATTTTCTGTCACCATAGGAATAGAAATATAGGAGTGTAAGTTTCCTTAAACCTATTTACAAACTCCTGTATACCGGCCAATCCCTTAGGTTTATAGACTTCTTCAAGGTCTTGTTGTATCGCTGCATCTGTAGCTTCACCCCACTCGGCTTTGGCAACTTTAAGCTGTACACCTGTAACCACACCTAATATATGAGGAATGGGGGCAGGGTCTTGT
>CALFCI010000119.1 GCA_937951135.1 uncultured Aquimarina sp.
TGCATCGACTGCATTATAGGTTTGTGCACTAGCACATAACACTCCAGATATGATTATACTAATTACTAAAATACTACGTATCATTATGATTTGATTTGGGAGTAAAAATGTAACTATTATTTTTCAAAAAACATGCCAAAAGAATATTAAAATTTTAAAACCCGCTGTATTCACATTTGTATCGCCTTTAAATACACCTAAATCACAACAAAATCGTACATCTAATTTAGTTGATAGTTGTCAGTTGATCGTTGATTGTTTTTTTAATCGTAACTCCAAAATCGTAAATCGTACTTCTAATTTGGGTATTAGGTTTCGGGTTTCAGGTATTGGTTTTTTTGTCTAAAATCTAGTATCTAATAGCGAGCGGTCTCAAATCTAATTTCGTACTTCTATTTTAGTTGATGGTTGATGGTTATCCGTTGATGGGTTTTTATACTCCTAATTGAATTGTATAATTCGAATATAGCGGTTAGCTTTTCTTCTGACTTCTGACTTCTGACTTCTGACTTCTAAAATCGTAAATCTAACCTATCATATAACTAGGTTTTATTTCTGTTATCTACATAAATAATATGGGGGCGCCGATTGATGGGCTGAGTTCGATTAATACAAAATGCGTCGGTTTGAGACATCCAATAAAAAATTATTCAGTATTTACACTGACGTATTCTTTCTGTCAGGAGTACACAACACCTGCCTCCTCGTAGAATGGGGCATCGAAACCCTATTTCATTAGTACCTCATCTCGACACACTCCGATTACCATCGAAGCACCCTCCCGATTCGAAATGACGAAAGATTTTGATCTCAAAAATCAATACTACGAATTATGAATTTTCATTTTTATACTAAAAAAGGGTGACCTACTTTGATTAGTAGTTCACCTTTTTTAAAATGTATATTGTATTTATTTATCGTTTGTAATACGAAATAACGCTTGCTTTTTTTAGTGTATGCGCTCCTATAAAATAATTTACCATTCCAGCAGGTGCATTCTCATCTAGGTCTAATTTTTCTACATCTAAAGCATATACTGTAAAAATATACCCATGAAACCCATGTCCTTCTGGCGGACACGCACCACCAAAACCGGTTGCTCCAAAATCGGTTCTACTTTGCACACTTCCTTTAGGTGCAATTCCTTTGGTAACATTTCCTGCATTTTGCAACAATTCTTTAGTATCACTTGGTAAATTAAACACGATCCAATGCCACCATCCACTACCTGTGGGTGCATCTGGATCATACACCGTTACTGCAAAACTTTTGGTTCCTTCGGGTGCATTACTCCATGATAATTGTGGTGAAATATTTTCACCATCACAACCAAAACCTTTAAACACTTGCGTATTGGTCAACTGTCCTTTTAGATCGTTACTCTGTAATGTGAATTCTTGTGCTGTTACTAGTACTGTTGTTAAACATAATAGTATGGCTACAATTATTGATTTTATGTTCATCTCTAGTGGATTATTTTTTAGCCTTTTGTTGTTCCGCCTGCTCCATCATTTCCTTCATTTTCTTTTGGAACTTATTCTGTTTTTTAGGTTTCTTTTTATTCTCCTGAATCTTTGCCAAAATTTTATCTTCATCAATAATCACATGCTTGATGACTAACATAATTCCAATTGTAATTAAATTGGAAATAAAATAGTACAATGATAATCCACTGGCATAGTTATTAAAGAAAACCAACATCATTAATGGTGATAGATACATGATAAACTTCATGTTTGGCATACCTGGCTGCGTTTGCATTTGCATATTTTGACCTGTAGTCATCGTCATGTATATAAATATCGCTATCGATGCCAATATTGGGAATAGACTAATATGATCTCCATAAAAAGGCACTTCGAATGGCAACTCTGCTATGGCATCATAACTCGATAAGTCCTCTGCCCATAAAAATGGTTCTTGTCGCAATTGAAATGCACTTGGAAAAAAGTTAAACAGCGCATAAAAGACTGGAATTTGCATTAAAGCTGGTAAACACCCACTCATAGGGCTTGCACCTGCTTTACTATACAACGCCATCGTTTCTTGCTGTTTTTTCATGGCATTATCCTTATACTTTTCATTGATCTCATTGATCTCTGGACGTAATACTTTCATTTTAGCCTGAGAAACATAAGACTTATACGTCACTGGAGATAATACAATACGCACAATCACCGTCATGACTATAATTGCAATTCCGTAAGGAAGAAAGCCGCTTAAGAACCCAAAAAATGGAATAAATAAATACCTGTTAATCCATCCAAAGATCCCCCACCCTAAAGGCACAATCTCATCTAGGTTTCTTTTGTAGGTATTTAGTGTTTTATAATCTGTAGGGCCATAATACCAATCCATGGCATAATTTAACTCTCCACTTTGCAAGGCCAATGGTACAGATGCTGAAAATTCTTTAGTTATTTTAACATCTTTTTCAGGCAATTCTTGAGCATCCATAAGGTTTTTGGATACTAAAGATGCTGTAGAAAAGGGAGTATCGGTTAACAATACCGCACTAAAGAAATGCTGTTTGAATGCGATCCATGTTACATTTTCTTCTACATCATCAGTGGTTTCTCCTTGCCCTAGATAATCATCTTTACCTCCACCATATTCATAAATCAACTCTGTATATCTATTTTCATATTTGGCACTTTTAGAATGTCTAATGGCTTGCATTTTCCAATCCATTACCACTTCTTGACTTCCATTAAATACGTTTTGTAATCCCTGAGAGCGAATGGTAAAATCTACCATATAATCTTCTGGTTTCAACTCGTATCGATATTCTAAAAATTGTGTTTCTGAAACTTTTAGCTTCATTGACAAGACTGTATTCACTCCAGATTTTGTTACCGTAGGTGTAAAAAACAAATTTTTAGTATCCAATGTACGGTTATCTGATGTTCCAAAATTAAGATTAAACGCGGCATTCTTTCCGTCTTTAATCAAGTATACTGGTACCGAATCATAGGTTTTGTATTGCTTTAGCAACGCTTCTTCTATATACCCTCCTTGATTGCTTATCTTTAATCGAAGTACTTCATTTTCTAGTACAGTATGTTGATTTGTAGCAGAAGACAAAGTCGCTGAATATGCAAAAGCACCCAATTCACTTGCTGCCTTTACCATAGCCAAAGAATCTAATGGATCTGCAACAATCGTAGATTGTGTTGTCTCCCCTGCAAGCCCTTCTTCTACTTCTTTTGTTTTTGCAGCTTCTACCTGCTCTTGTTTTGCTGCTTCTGCTGCAATCTCTTCTTCTGACGGTTTATTGATGTAAAATAAATACATAAGGATTGCAAAAATTAATGCAAATCCAATAATTGAATTGAGGTCAAATTTCTTTTCTTCCATTGTGGTATTCCTGCGAAAACCTTACACTGCTGTTATATTGAGGTAAGATCTACAAATTAAATGTTCTTTTTTTATTGTCAATTACCCCGCCACTTAAGACTCTTGTGTCATTTTGGCACTTTCCTTTATATTTGAATAGGTAACTGCCGCTTTTACAAATGCTACAAATAATGGATGCGGATTGGCTACTGTACTTTTATATTCAGGATGGTATTGTACGCCTACAAACCAAGGATGATCTTTTAATTCTACAATCTCCACCAATCCTGTTTTTGGATTGACTCCTGTAGCTGTTAATCCTGCTGCTTCTAGTTTTGATTTATAATCACTATTATACTCATAACGATGACGATGACGCTCAGAAATCAATGCTGTACCATAGGCTTCATACGCCTTGCTTCCTTTTGAAAGTTCACAATCCCACGCCCCTAAACGCATAGTACCGCCCATATCGGTTACATTTTTCTGTTCTTCCATCAAACTAATCACTGGATTAACTGTGTTACTATCGACTTCTATTGAACACGCATCTTTTAACCCTAATACATTACGCGAGTATTCTATTACTGCCATTTGCATTCCTAAACAGATCCCAAAAAACGGCAATTTATGCTCTCTGGCATATTGCACTGCCTTAATCTTCCCTTCAATACCGCGTTCTCCAAAACCTGGTGCTACAAGAATACCATCAAGGTTCGCTATTTTATTATTGTGAATATGCTCCGAATGAATGCTTTTTATATTTACTTTAACTTCGTTCTCTGCACCGGCATGAATGAATGCTTCTAAAATTGATTTATAGGAATCTTGTAATTCTACATATTTTCCAATCAACCCTATTGTAATTTCACATTTTGGATTTTTGTGCCGTCGCAAGAATTCATTCCAACGCTCTAAATTAGGTACATCATCATCACGCAACACTAATTGTTTTAGCACTACGGTATCTAACCCTTCTTCTAGCATTAAATTAGGCACATCATAAATCGTTGACGCATCGATAGATTGTATCACCGCTTCTCGACGCACGTTACAGAATAATGCTAATTTTTTTCGAAGATCATCTGACAATTCATGTTCCGTTCTACAGACTAAAATATCTGCCTTGATCCCACTTTCCATCAACGTTTTTACACTATGCTGTGTAGGTTTTGTTTTTAGCTCTCCTGCTGCAGATAAATATGGGATTAATGTAAGATGAATAACTAGCGCATTACTATCTCCTAATTCCCACTTCAATTGCCGTACAGATTCAATATAGGGTAAAGATTCAATATCCCCTACAGTCCCTCCAATTTCTGTAATGACAATATCAAAATCACCACTCTTTCCAAGAATTTGGATGCGCTCTTTTATCTCATTGGTAATATGAGGAACAACTTGTACTGTTTTCCCTAAGAACTCCCCTCGACGTTCTTTCTCAATAACACTTTGATATATTCTACCTGTAGTTACATTATTTGCTTGAGAAGTAGGTATATTCAAAAAACGCTCATAGTGTCCCAAATCAAGGTCTGTCTCTGCCCCATCATTAGTCACATAACACTCTCCATGCTCATAAGGGTTTAGTGTACCCGGATCCACATTAATATAGGGGTCTAATTTCTGAATCGTAACCCTATACCCTCTTGCCTGTAATAGTTTTGCTAAGGATGCTGCTATAATTCCTTTTCCTAAAGAAGAAGACACACCGCCAGTAACAAAAACATATTTGGTATTCGCCATATACACTAAATGTTTTGTGAATTATCGTTAAATTTTGCGCAAAAATACGAAGAAGTAGCGAAACTACAGATTGAAATCACTTCTATATTTTACGAACTTTGGATACTTTAAAACTATATCTCCTAATTTCAACCTGCTTTATGCTTTCGAAAATCTCAGAAAACATCATATCTATGCATACTTAACAGTATACTCACAAAGTTTCAATATACAAATCGGAACATACTGTTTATCAGATATATAAAAACAGTCCTAAATACATTTTAAAATATATTTAGGACTGTATACACTTCAATGGCATTCATAAATCCTGAATACCATTTACATTTTCTTATATTGCATACATACCACTTGATACTTTTGTATGCTTACAAAGGGCTAAATTAGTCAACTGCCTCGAGGCAAGCCCACAAAGCATCCAATGGATACCTATTTTTCAAATTTTGAGGCAAACCTAAGATTCTACTTAAAAATCGGAATGAATTCAACTATTTATTCTTCTTCGTCTGCTGTTGCAGATTCCGTCGCTTCTTCTAAATCCAATAAACCTTTATCGTGTAAAGTATTGTACCATTGAATTACTTTTTTCATATCACTAGGATATACTCGCTCTTCATCATAATCGGGTAACACCTCACTAAAGTAATTGATTAAGGTATTCTTAGGCTCTTTATGACTTATGGCCTGACCTCCATTTTCTTTTTCAGAAATACGCTTAAAAATATCCTTAAGTGGCACTTCTTCTACTGAAGAATAGATTGCTATTTCACTAAGCACACTTACATTATGACGAATACCGACAGAGATTCTTTTTCCATCATTCAATGACTCTGCTACAAAACCACTTCTGGTTTGTGTCTTTAACTCGTATAATCCTGGTTTTCCAGAAATCGCTAATATTTTATCTAAACTCATGTATTTTTTTTTCAAGAATGGCAAATATCTATAGTTCTTATTTAAAAATCAAATAATCTGAGATAAATAAGACAGATAGACGTTAAGACGGATAGATTTTTAAACAGAAATACGTCTATTGGTCTAAAAGTCTAAGCGTAGCGTCGTCTTTACCTTCCTTTTTTTGCTAATGGAAATCGCATACGGTACTCCTGTTTAATTTTTCCTTTCGAAATGTTCATTAACTTTCCTTTAATCAATCGTTTTTTAAGACTGGACAGCATATCTGTAAACAATATTCCTTCAATATGGTCATATTCATGCTGAATCACTCGTGCGGCTAACCCTGTATACGTTTCGGTATGTTCTTTAAAATCTTCATCCCAATACTTAATAACTATCGTCTCTTTTCTAAATACATCTTCACGAACATCCGGAATACTTAAACACCCTTCACAAAACGCCCATTCTTCTCCAGATTCTTCTAAAATAGTAGCATTAATGAATACCTTTTTAAAAGATGCTAACTGAGTACGCTCTTCTTCCGACAGCTCATCATCATCTGCAAAAGGTTCTGCATCAATTATAAAAAGACGAATCGCCAACCCGATTTGTGGTGCTGCAAGACCTACTCCATGAGCGTTATACATCGTTTCTTGCATATTCTCAATAAGCGTTGCTAACTTAGGGTATTCTGGAGTAATTTCTTTTGCTTTCTTTTTTAATACTGGATCTCCGTATGCTACTATTGGTAAAATCATTTTTTATTAGGTTTCGGGTTTCGGGTTTCAGATATCTGTAATAGTAACACCTATATCTAAATACTATCTACTAAGATCACTCCTGAACGACAGGAACTAATTGTTATATAAATAATCTTGTAAAATAATCGTTGCACTAATCTTATCGACCAGTGCTTTATCTCTTCTTTTTTTCTTAGATATCCCACTGGCTATCATGGTTTCAAATGCCATTTTTGAGGTAAAACGTTCATCAACTCGTTTTACAGGAATCTCTGGAAACTTTTTATTTAGCTTTTCTAAAAATGGCACAATCAACTTTTCACATTCTGAAGGCTCACCGTGCATTCGCTTTGGCTCTCCTACAATAAATAATTCTACTGACTCTTCTGCTACATAGGTTTCAAGCCAACTGAGTAATTTTTTTGTATCCACTGTTGTTAAGCCCGAAGCTATAATTTTAGACTCATCCGTTATCGCAATACCACAGCGTTTCCCTCCATAATCAATCGCTAAAATCCTTGCCATCTTTTTTTCACAAAAGTATTACTTATTCTGATATATGCCTAATTATGATATTGCTATTAGCCGTTAGCTCCTAGCCGCTGGCAGTTCGCTTTTTTAATCACTGCTTTAGCTTCTTAACTCTTATATTCAGCATTCGTACTTCTAATTTAGTTGATGGTTGATCGTTGTCAGTTGATGGTTTTTTATACTGCTAATTCGAATATAGTGGTTAGCCTTTCTTAATTTTTTAACTTCTTAACTCCTGACTTCTAATGTAGTTGATGGTTGATCGTTGTCAGTTGATGGTTTTTTATACTGCTAATTTGGTTGATCGTTGTCAGTTGATGGTTGATCGGTTTTCCACAAAACCAATTAACTTCTTAACTTCTACGTACAAACTTCTGACTTCTAAAATCGTACTTCGTAATCTACCTTTACAATGCTGCTATTTTACCTTGTAGCATCTTTATTTCATCACGTAATCGAGCGGCTGTCATAAAATCTAAATCTTTTGCTGCCTTTTCCATTTCTTTTCGCACACTTCGGATTCTCGCTTCTAATTGTTCTTTTGTAAAATACACAGTTTCTTCTTCTGCCGCTTTCAACGTTGGCGAGACTTCAAACTGATAAGGTTCTACTTGTTTACCTGATAATGCATTATCTAAACTTTTTTTAATCGCTGTTGGTACCATACCATGCTTCGTATTATATGCGATTTGTTTTTCTCTACGATAACTGGTGTCATCCATCGTTTTTTGCATGCTATTGGTAATCTTATCGGCATATAAAATTGCTTTTCCGTTTACATTTCGTGCAGCCCTACCAATGGTTTGTGTTAACGATTTATAATTTCGTAAAAAACCTTCTTTATCAGCATCTAATATCGCTACTAAAGAAACTTCAGGTAAATCCAACCCTTCTCTCAACAAGTTTACCCCTATCAACACATCAAACAGTCCTTTTCGTAAATCTTGCATGATCTCTACACGCTCTAAAGTATCTACATCACTATGTATATATCGACATCGCACATCAATACGCGTTAAGTACTTTGCTAATTCTTCTGCCATTCTTTTTGTTAGCGTAGTCACCAATATACGCTCATCTTTTTCAATACGCTGATGCATTTCCTCTGTAAGATCGTCGATTTGATTCAGACTTGGGCGCACTTCAATAACAGGATCTAGCAAGCCTGTTGGGCGAATAACTTGTTCTACAAACGCACCTTCTGTTTTTTGCAATTCATAATCTGCTGGAGTTGCACTAATATATAATACTTGATTTTGAATTGCTTCTAATTCTTCAAACTTCAGAGGTCTATTATCCATAGCTGCTGGAAGTCTAAATCCATATTCTACTAAATTTTCTTTTCGAGAGCGGTCTCCCCCATACATCGCATGGGTTTGTGGCACTGTTACATGACTTTCATCAATAACCATTAAATAATCGTCTGGAAAATAATCTAATAAACAAAAAGGTCTTGTCCCTGGATCTCTGCCATCGATATACCGAGAATAGTTTTCTATCCCAGAGCAATAGCCCAGCTCTCGAATCATTTCTAAATCAAAATTAGTACGTTCTTCTAAGCGCTTGGCTTCTAAGTGTTTTCCGATTTCTTTAAAATACTCGACTTGTTTTCCTAAATCAAGACTGATTTGATCAATAGCAGTATTTAATACATCAGGAGAAGTCACAAACATATTGGCTGGATAAATAGTAAGTTGTTCATATTTTTCGACCACTGCATTGGTTTTCACATCAAAAGATTCAATTTCTTCAATTTCATCTCCAAAAAAATGAATTCTAAATGCATCATCCGCATAACTAGGATATACATCTACGGTATCGCCTTTAATTCTAAAGCTACCGCGACTAAACTCTGCTTCCGTTCTAGAATACAGACTTTGTACTAAACGATGTAACAGTTTGGTTCTTGAAATGACTTCCCCTTGCGCAATAGAGATTATACTTTTCTGAAACTCGACAGGATTCCCTATACCATACAAACAAGACACAGAAGCGACCACCAACACATCTCTTCTGCCTGATAATAAAGATGATGTTGTACTTAATCTTAGTTTTTCGATTTCCTCATTAATAGATAAATCTTTCTCTATATAAGTACCCGATGTAGGAATGTAAGCTTCGGGTTGGTAATAATCATAATAGGATACGAAATACTCGACAGCATTGTCTGGAAAAAACTGTTTAAACTCAGAGTATAACTGTGCTGCTAATGTTTTATTATGCGCCAATATTAAAGTAGGGCGCTGCACCTGTTCAATCACATTGGCTGCAGTAAATGTCTTTCCAGAACCAGTTACTCCTAGTAAGGTTTGATATTGTTCTCCTGCTTCTATACCGTCTACCAATTGTCGTATCGCATTTGGTTGATCTCCAGTGGGTTTAAACTCAGACTTTAAGGTGAATTTCATAGTCGTATACGCTTTGGTGCTAAGGTACACAATCGTGTTGTTTTTTTTGAATAATTGCTTTAGGATATACTCACAACTGTTACTACTTTAATCACATATCAATAGCGTCCTAACCATAAGATATAAGACCGCTTTGCTACAAGACCCAAGAGTCAAGACTAAAACAAAACTCTGAATTTCAGTAGTTTGTCATTTAAAAATGCTGTGCTAAAAAACACCCCCTCATATAAAATATGTTTGTAATATACTATAGATAATGGAAAACCAAGAAATTGTATTATTTATTTAGAACGCTATTGATCGCATACTATAACATCTTAAATCATCTAAAAAATTATTCAAATACAGCATTAAAGATTCTTATATCTATAAATCCTTTATCTGAATACCTTTTGCTTGCTTCGGAAGAGTAGAAAACTAATACGAAGTCCTATTTTTGAATTAAGCATTGTCACTACTACTTTATACTTCAAACCGCTATATTCTTCTCCTAATAATGCGTGCATTGGATATGCATTTACTTTTTTTAATTGCGGTATCACTTCTTGTAGAAACTTATATTTCAAATTCGATTTCAAGAACCGAATCATCATAAAAAAAACAAATGATTGCTGCCTACATTGTACACGTTGCAAGCATTTTTGTTTGAGTTTATCTTCTATTTGTGCATCAGAAATGTCTTGTAGTATAGGCATATACCCCAATATCACAAGCATAAAATCATTTATTACTTGCTTATAAAGATTTGGTTCTCGGGTATGTATTATAGAATCTACACGCTGAAAGTAACGGTGTATACTCACATCAGTATACGCAAAACGCTCTGCATTTAGCAGTAAACGATGTGTAAATAAGGAGTCTTCTAATTGTTGCCCTTCAGAAAAAGTAATCCCTAAATTTAACAAGAATTCGGTACGGATCATATACCACCATGCTTCATTTCTATATGAGCTATTGGCTATATAAGCATACCCATTTACTACATCTTTATCCCTAATTGTAATCGTCGGAGATGGTAATCCCATGTCCTTTGAAGAGGCTGTTAACATAGTATTGAATCCTATTACATCTAAGTCTTGTTCTTCCATTACGGCAAGCACTTGACTTAATGCATTTGAAATTAAGTAATCGTCCCCATCTAAAAAATAAACATAGGTTCCTTTAGCTAAGGTCAACCCTTTATTTCGGGTTGCCGCTAGACCTGCGTTTTTTTGTGTATATATTACAATATTTGGATACTGAAGTTTGTATTCCTCTACAATACTCAAACTATTATCTTTTGTGCCATCATTCACAATAATCAACTCAAACTCTTTTGGATCTAAACCTTGAGAAAACACACTCTCAATGCATCTTCCTATATATAACTCGATATTGTATGTTGGGATTACTATACTTAGTTTCATTATATCTTTTACCTATTAAATATCGAAGTGAATTTGGAAAAACTATATACAGGAAAGAACAATGTTTTACGATTAAAAATACAATTCAAAATTTTGAACTGCAAAGTATTATGTTCTTTTCCTATAAAGCTATAAAAAGGATACGAATTTACAGATTCTAACGTAGCAATCTTTTCTCTAAGTTCTCTTAACGGAATACCTGTTTTGAAAATTTTAATAAAGAGAAAAAACAAGAATGAATCTCTTTTAAATCGTATGGTATCAATTACGGAACCATATCCTTTCTCTTTTTCTAACCCATTAATCAAATGACTTAATTTCAAAACGAGAATCATCGTGTTTTTTATTCTCTTTAGATTATGAGCCTTACCTGTACTTCTCATAATAGAGTTTTCAGATTGGAAATAACGATATATAGATAGCGGCAAATAAGCTACACGTTCAGCTTTTAAAAACAAATCATAGGTAAACAATACGTCCATATGAAACTTTGCCTCGTGATATGTAATCTTGTATTTCTCTAAAAACGACCTTTTAATAAAATACCAACAGACTTCTACTCTCATATTTTTATGATCTTGTATATACTGTAGTCCATCCGTTATTACCATGGAGTCCGTATTTAGATCGATTTCAGAGACAAAAGTAGTTTCATCTGTTTTTTTGGTCAGTAACATTTCAAACCCCATGAGATCTAAATCATTCTGCTGAGCAGTTTCAAGGATCGTTCCTAAAGAATTATACGCTACATAATCATCGGAATCGACAAAGTAAATATATTCACCTTTAGCCTTTTTCAACAACCCATTTCTAGCTGAGAAATTCCCCATGTTTTTCTGCGAAAAAAGACACACATTGGAATGCAAGCTCATATATTCCTCTACAAGAAGTTTACTTGAATCACTAGAGCCGTCATTCATGATCAGTACCTCATACGACTCTTCAGGTATATCTTGATTGCTTAAACTATTTAGACACCTAATAATATAGTCTTCCGCATTATACATTGATACTAAGATACTTAATTTCATATGGGGCTTGGTAAATTAGACTTTTACAAAAAATAAATACACCATACTAATATAAATAACTTATCAAAAATCAACAATTAAAACCTTATAAATATTATGTTTAAACCGTAATAAAAATGTTAGTTTAGTAAAAGAACCAATTCCGAAGTATCGAAACAAAATTAAGACATTCAACACAAGTATTCTACCTTTCTATTTAGTTCAAAAGCATTTCTCTCCTACCGATGAAATTAAACGCATAAAACACTATAGACAAAAGGAAATGAAGGTATTGTTTAAGATAGCATTATTTTAAATCAAGCTATAGTTCATATATTCATGAAGTGCTTTTCAGGTTGTATTATTTTGATTATAAATGGGGCTGTTATTTTTCTTAAAATTAAAAAAAAAAAGGTAATCTACAAAATTTGTAATTACCTTTTTACACACATCCCTAAAAGATTATAGTACATGTTTTACATAAACTTGCAATAAAACCTTCTTAAGTAATCAATTATTAACATTATACATCTTATTTTTTCACTATTGCCCCTAAGTAAAAAAAAATATATAAGCAAGAATCATTTAAAACTCTTTATTAATTGAAGTAAATATAATGAGTGTTTTTCGTTACAACTAAATGAATGTATGGATGCTGTAAATAACTTAGTAAATAACCTTAAATACATAGTGAATGGTTATACATACCCTATCTTGAAAAAAGGGTACACCTGTATGGTATGAAGAATAGCTAGAGATCGACCTACTTATCTATGCAGTAAATGGACTGTGCTAACTTTTTATAGTTTAGGACAACGCTTACAGTTTGATTTTCCTTTCTTTTTGTACCTTTTACAACATTTCTTTTTTTTATCGCCACAAGCAATTTCACAATTCATAACTACACATGGACTATATAAAGAAGGGGGCTCTGTATTTTGCATCAAATTATTCTTATTGAATCTAAATAAAGAGCAAAAATACAAAAAAAAGATTCCTATAAAAGGAATCTTAATTGTTTCTTGATGTACTTATTAACAGTTACTTATCTTATGCATTTCCAGTAGCTGCTTCTGTAGTACTTTGAAATGTATTGATATCTCTGTCAAATAAATAGTGCCCTGAAGTATTATCACCGATAATCTTTAATTTATCTAAGAGTGTACGTGCTACAGCTTCTTCTTCTAGCTGTTCTGCTACATACCATTGCATGAAATTATGCACATTATAATCCTTATGCTCTAAGCATTGAAAAATAACATTATTAATCTGTGCTGTTACAAACTCTTCACTGGCTAAAAAGATCTCAAACAACTCAAATAATGATTTAAAATCATCTTTTGGTTTTTCGATTGCTGGAATAATCGCTTTTCCATTACGTTCATTGATGAACTTTACCAACTTTGTCATGTGTACTCGTTCCTCTTCAGATTGTGTGTAAAAAAATTGTGCTATTCCACTATATCCATTTACATCTGCCCAACACGCCATGGAAAGGTATTGTGCCGAAGCTTTTGCTTCATATTTTATTTGATCATTCAATGATTTTTCTATCGCTACTATCATGATTTTCTATTTTCTAATTCTACATCTAAAATACGATAATTTAGAGAAGTTTTCTGCTTTACATATAGTTTTAAAGTAATTTAAAATCAGACTAGATATACAGAACATGAAAGAATATATTAGCTTATAAAATTACCTGTACTGAACATCTAAACATTCTTAGTCAGAAGAATTAGAAAAACACAAAATACTCCCCTCCTTATGAGTCCAAACAAGCAATAGCACACTTGAAGATAACTTCGTATTTATAAAAATATACGACACTTGACTTAAGAGTTTTCGTATAGATACTACACTGGAAAGCACAATACATCTTCACCCATAAATCCGATTTGAATTTCATTTTGATACGCCTTAGAAGCATATATCATAATCACACTCTGATCCTCCATTTGAACATGCAAATGATAATGGTCTCCCATGAATATTGCTTTTACAACTATTACCGTCGTACTATAGTCTGTAGTTTCATTAATTCGAATGGCATGGGTCCGAACCATATAGGTATGCTGATCTTTGGTCTGAACTCCAAACGCTTGTAATTGTGCTACTGAAAACCCAACTACAGCACTAAACAGAGAAGCTACATAGGCAGACTTAGGATATTGAAATAACTGCTCAGAATTTGCTTCTTGGATACGTTTACCTTCCTGTAGCACCATAATGTGATCAGAAACGGATAGTGCATCTTCGGTATCATGGGTCACAAAAATAGCTGTAATTCCTGTTTTAGTAATAATTTCAAAAATTTCTCTTCGCAATTGGTCTCTCAATATGGTATCTAAATTACTAAAGGGCTCATCTAATATTAATAAGGCTGGGTTTGGAGCAATCGCTCTTGCTAATGCAACACGTTGCTGTTGCCCTCCCGATAATTGATGAGGATATCGTTTTTCATACCCTTGTAACCCAACTAGTTTTAAGACTTCCGCTGCTCTGTCTTTTTTATCCTTGCGTTTTGCTATTCCGTATACAATATTATCATATATCGTAAGATGTGGGAATAACGCATACTCCTGAAAAACCATTCCAATAACACGACGCTCTGGTGGAACCATAGTCGTTAATGACGACATTACCTGACCATTTAGTTTAATATGTCCTGCATCTGGTGTTTCCAAACCCGAAATAAGACGAATTAAAGTCGTTTTGCCACTTCCGCTCTCTCCTACAATTGCCAAGACCTTTCCACTTTCTATCGTAAATGATATGGAATCCAAGGTTAACGTTTTACCGTTATCAAAAGATTTCGTAAGATTGTTTACCTCTAAAAGATTCATTTGGTTGATGGTTGATGGTTGATGGTTGATGGTTGATGGTTGATGGTTGATGGTTGATGGTTTTTTGACCTTCGGTCAAAAAACCATTTCTATTTTCTATTCCTTATTTATTTTTATTATGTTTTACTATCAACCGACAACAAACAACTATCAACTTTATTTAGTAATTAATCGATTCAAAAATATAACAGGTAGTATTCCTGTCAATATGATACATAATGAAGGTAATGCCGCTTCTGCGATCATTTCATCACTGGCATATTCATACGCTTTAACTGCTAATGTGGTTACTCCATAAGGTTTTAAGATTAAGGTTAAAGGTAGCTCTTTCATAATATCAACAAAAACTAATAGCATACCACTCCATACTCCTTTTTGTATCAAAGGCAAATCAATCTTAAAAAAAGTTCTCCAGCGATTCACTCCCAATAACAAAGATGATTCCGATATTCGTGAACCTATTTTTATAGCATTAGATTCTACTGGATTATATGCCACAGCTAAAAACCGAACCATATATGCATACATAAGTCCGATAACAGTACCGTTGATCAATAGCCCAATATTCAATGAAAACATCGTTTTCAAGCTACGATTCAGCCATTTATCCAAAGCTAATGTAGGGATCATTACCCCAACAGCAATAACCGCTCCTGGAATTGCATATCCTAAGATACTAATTCGTGATACTCGTTGTATTGGTTTTAACACACTCCAACGTGTACTATAAATAAGTAGTATTACTATAATAACGGTACCGAAAGCAGCAGCTGCGGCAATCCCTAGGCTTTGTAATGCTACGGTGATAAAAGAAGTAAATACTGTATCTTCAAGTGTTAATATTACCCAATATATTAATTGTCCAACAGGAATAATGAACCCTAAAAACACAGGAATCCCAACCCCTATACATAATCCATACTGTTGTAACTTTGATAATCGTTTTCTAGATACTGTTGTTGTATTTTTCGAATCATTCTGATATCCTTTCTTGCGACGTTGAATCCGCTCTATACTCATTAAACCAAAAACCAATACCATTAAAATTGCGGATAGATATATCGCTGTTTCTGGTTCTTCTAAAGCAAACCATGATCTAAAAATCCCTGTAGTAAATGTACTTACCCCATAGTATTTTGCTGCTCCATAATCATTAAGCACTTCCATAATCACCAAAATAAGACCTCCTATAATTGCGGGTCTACCCAAGGGTAATACAACTTTAAAAAAGGTTTTAAACTCACTAACTCCTAACACCTTAGAAGCTTCAATAAGATTACTCATTTGCGTTAAGAATACCGCTCTTGCACTTACATAAACGTATGGATACAAAGACAAACTCAATATCATAATCAGACCATATATATTCATAATATCCAATTTACCATCGCGTGTTCTATCAAAAAAGCGAGCAAGGATTGTTAGTGAACCTCCATAATCAAAGATTCCTGCATAAGCATAGGCTGTTATATAGGAAGGAATAGCTAACGGAACGATCAATAACCACTCTAGTGTTTTTCTATATGGAAATTCATATCGAGAAACTATCCAAGCAGAGGTAACCCCAATAGACAGTGTAAGCACACTACATCCTATGGCAATACTAACTGAATTTGTAATATAGTTGGGCAATAAATACGTAACTACATGATCCCATGTTTCTCCTGGACCTGCAAAAAGATTAATAAAAACCGCTCCTATTGGAAAAGCAATAAATAGCACCAATACGAGCGTAACGATAGTCCACAAATTCGTATCGCGTTGCAATCGCTGTATAACATTACCCCATCCCATCTACTGTAATTTCGTATTTAACACACTATGGTACGCTGTTTTTTTTTAACGCATGTTTGCATTGACTACTCTTTCTAACGCAAGATCTTGCGTTACTATTTCCAGCCTACGGTATCAAAAATAAGTACGGCTTTTTTGTTTTCTTTTCCTAAAGCCGACAAGGATAACGTATCTTCTTTAAAACTGCCCCAAGAGGATAATAACTCAGACGTTGCTACTGAAGGGTTTACAGGATATTCATAATTTGCTTCTGCAAATACTTTTTGTGCTGCTGGACTACTCAAAAACTCAATAAACGCAGTCGCATTTGCTGTATTGGGAGCATATTTTGCAACTCCTGCACCACTTACATTAATATGGGTCCCTCTTCCTTGTTGATTTGGAAAAAGTAATGCTACTTGCTGTCCTACTTTGACTTCTTCTGGATCTTTTGAGTTTAACAATTTTCCGATATAATAGGTATTCACTACCGCAACATCGCCTTCTCCAGCGACTACAGCTTTAATTTGATCTCTATCATTTCCTTTAGGACTTCGCGCCATATTATTGACTATACCTTTTGCCCAAGCTGTAGCCTTTTCAACATTCTCATTTGCTATTATAGAAGCTAATAACGATTGATTATAGATATTATTAGAAGAGCGAATCAACACTTTATCCTTCCACGCTGCTGTTGTCAAATCTTCGTATGTAGCCAATCCGTCTAAAGGAATACGATCTTTAGCATACACAATTACCCGAGCTCTTTTTGTTAATGAAAACCAATGATTATCAGCATCCCTAAGGTGTGACGGAATATTTTTCGTTAACACATCGGAAGTTACAGATTGCAATAACCCTTTATCCTTGGCGCGTACCAAACGTCCTGCATCTACTGTAATCAAAACATCTGCCGGAGACTGTTCTCCTTCTGCCGTCATTTTTTGGATTAACTCATCCGCAGATGCGTTTACCACATTTACCTTGATCCCTGTTTCAGTTTCGAACTGAGCAAATAATTTTTGATCGGCTTCGTAATGTCGATGTGTATATACGTTTACTTCTTTCGTATCTTGTTGATCGGATTCTGGTTCTGCTTGTTTTGTCTCTGTCTTGCAGGCTGTAAAAAGAAGTGCGAAGACTCCCAAAAGGTAAAATCTCATAGGTAATGAAAAGTTTATCTAAGTGTTATATTTTAAACGCAAAGATAATTTATTTAGATCTATTTTAAATAAAGATTTTTGTTTTTTATCGTCCATTCGAATCGTTTTGTTTTTTTATGAATAGCGCATTCAAATTAAAAATCATTTGACATAACCACTTCAATAAATTTTTAACTTAGGTATACATTCAATTTTTGACTTTTACAAAATAACTTAGAAACTTTGTTTCTGTGAGACTTTAAGACTGTTCCATTTTTCTACTGAAACAAAAGAGCCTAAATTTTATTTGAGATCGAATCTAAAACTTAATGGGTATCCTATGATTTTTAGACCAACTCCATTGTTCAATGCCCATTCCAATGCTTCCTCCAACAGTATAGCATAACAAATCACTCCAAAGAAACCCCTGTCCTAAAACTAGTTTCCCTATACTTGTGTCTCTAATACTATTGATCCAATCGGCATCATAACACTGTAAAACTTCTATACCATAACACAGCAGTACGGCAATATACATGACATACAATGATGAAGTATTTGGCCATAGAAATCCAACAATTAAAAACACTAGTATTGCATATAAGGTATCTCCTAAATATGGATATATCAGTTCGGGTATGATCTGTGTTCTAGAAAATAGTCCCAATCCTATAGTAAGAACTATATAACAGAAGTACATAATTCTATTTCTACACATAGCAATCATAGGAAGATAATATCGTATAAAATATTTTACGTGTGTAAAAATTATGCTACTTTCTCAAAAGCGATATAATTCACAAAATTTCCTTTTTTATCATATACAGGATACCCCTTAATTTCACATTCATAGATAGAACTATCTTTTCTGTAATTCAATATGGTATATTCAAAGGGCTTTTCTTCGCTTACTGCTGTCCTAATTTTATTTGAAGTTTCCATACATGTTCCTGGCCCTTGAAACATTTTAGGTGATTTACCGATAACTTCTTCTGGTGTATATCCGTTCATCTTCGTCATATTCTGAGATGCATATACAATAGAAAGTTTTGGAGTGGTAATGACAATTGTAGATTTTTTGTTTATAAGTTCATTGTAATAATCCCTCTCCATATCCCAATCTTTTGTTAGTTTTCTCAAGAGACTAAAATCTTCCTTATGGCTCATTACAAATGCATATTGAGCACTATGCAAATCCCATGAAGATAATGGTAATACGGCACTAGATACTGCACTTTTATAATAAGATAACATCATCGTGTCATAATCATTCAACTCTTTCATTCACTAACTTTTCAACAAAGATAATAGAATCTTACCAAAAACTACTTTCAACAAAGGTTAATAATTTACTAATTCACGCTAACATCGCATGCTATCTCGTAATATATCGCTTAAGTTGTTTTTTAACACTACCTCTTTTCACACACTAAAATAACATTTTAAGAAACTACCACTTAAATTGAAGTGTCGTGTACCAGGTTAATGGTTCTGCAGGTATAATTCCAGGGCCTGGATACCCAGAGGCTCGTTGTGTAAAATAACTTTCATCTAATACATTATTTATTCCTGCTTCTAATTTAAACCATTTATAGGTATATGATAGGGATACATCTACTACATTATAAGATGGTATTGGGCCAATGACACCAGTTATATCAGAACCCGAAGCGTTTGAAGCATCTGTAAACTGATCTGATAAATGTGAATACTGAATACTTGTAATTAAATTTTTATACCCAAATTTCAATCCTGTTTTGAAATTCAAATTCGGCACAAACTCAACTTCATTATCTGTTTCTTCATATTTAGAATTCACCAACGATGTATTTGCAAACCAATTAAAAGAAATATCTTTACTATTGGATAACACTAATTTATTTAGATTCACATCAACCAAAGATTCTACACCGTAAATCACTGCATCACCAACATTGGTTCTAAAGTTTTTTACCCCTCCATCAGGTTGCGCTTGCTGCAATACTCCTATTCTATCCTTATAAAACAATCCAAAGACACCTACATCATACGAAATGAGTTCATTAATCTGACCACGGGTTCCCAAATCTAAAGTGAATCCAGACTCATCGGTAATATCATCATCGATTTTAAAAGAGGGATTTACGATATTGATATCAGAAAATGTGACTGATCTGTAATTCTCAGAAGCATTAGCGTATACTTCCAGTCCTTCCAAAGGCTTATAACTTGCTCCTAAACCTAGAAGCACGAAAGAACGTTCAAAACTTCTATTATCTGGAATAATTTCATCTAAAATCACATTACCTGCATTATCACTATTGATGCGTCTAAAAGCTCCTTCTGTTTCCGTTTTTATATATTCAAATCTAAATCCTGGGGTAACAGATATCTGATCTGAAATCTGAAATACGTTTTCACCAAATACAGCTACATTCAAATTTGGAAATTCAAAATCAGATTGATTTGGATACTCTGGAAATTGTTCAGAAACTAATCTAAAATCAGCATCTGTTCCATTGGTACCAGGCCCTTGCTGTGCATCATTATTGGCTTGATAGTATTTTGTCCCTAATAAAAATGTAGATTCTTGTTGAAAAAGGGTATACTTGGATACAATCCTAGCTTCTGCGCCAAAGTTTACAAATGTACCTTTAATTAAATCCCTAGCAGCAGTCAAATCATCTGCTTGATCTACTCTATTGATTCTAAACCCTAAAGCATCTCTTGAAGCATCCAATCCAAAAAGCTGAAGACTTACATCTGTTTTTTCTGAAAATTTATGTTCTAATCGAAGTGCATATAATTTCCAATTGACTTCAAACCAATTTCGAGTTCGGTTACTTTGTGTAGGATCTTCTTCAAAAAGCTTATCATTTAGCCCTCCCGGTTGTTGCGCTAAATAACTAAGGTATGTAAACTCACCGGTTAATTTTGTGTTTTCTGTAAATTGATATCCGGCATGTGCATAGAAATTTTTGGAGTCAAAGGTTGAATTATCACGAAATCCATCCCCTCTTTTATAATTATAGTAGGTATAATAGCTAAACTTCCCTATTGTACCACTCAAGCTATTAAAGCTTGTAAATAAATTATAAGTCCCTAAGGATTGCCTAGATACTATTTCGATTTTTTTATGAGGATTAGGTTCCTTCATTTTAAAATTAATCAACCCTCCAAATTGTGTTCCATACTGTAATGATGCTGCTCCACGCACTACTTGTATTTCACTCAACGCTTCTGCTGGAGGCGTATAATAACTTTCGGGATACCCTAAAACATCAGCACTAATATCGTATCCATTTTGCCGTGTATTAAAATTGGCGGTACGATTGGGATCTAATCCTCTACCTCCAATATTTAATTGTAATCCAGCAGCACTATTTTCATAAATATTTAGTCCTACTACCTGTGCATAGAGTTGTCGTGCATTATTGGACGCTAAATTTCCTATTGCATTTTCTAAAAGAATAACTTCTGTCTTTTTACCCGCATATATTGCAGTACCTTCTACTGGCTTTAATTGCTGTAATCCAAATATTTTCTTTTTTCGCTCTATGATCAATACCTCAGAAAGTATACCTCCTAGAAATTCTACAGTAATGTCTAAAGTAGTATCACCCGCTACTACTGCTTTTTGTTCTTGAATCACATATTCTAAACCAAAGATCGAAATGGTATATGTTCCTTTTTCTAAATCTTTAAATTCATACCGCCCTTCCGCATCTGTGAGTACTTGTTGTCCTGTATCTTCATTATATACTTCGGCACCCACAACTATCTTATTTTCTTGATTCTTCACTATACCCGACAAGCGATATTGACCAAAAACCGAAGTTGTTGCCATAAGTACAACAACTAGAAATATCTTATAATCCTTTAATTTCATCTGTAAATGGAATAATCCATGCTTTATGTTTAAATGATTCCTTTTGCTGCCCTAAATCTACTCTAGGATCAATATATTCGGTACTCAATCTACCGTTTAATGCTACATAACTTTCTACAAACACTTGTACATTTTGATGACCATCATTCTCAAAATGAGCTTTTAAATAGTGTGCGTATTCTAATATAAAATCAGGCTGTATTGCCATCTGTTTTTGCTGAAAAGCGGTCAAAAAGTCGTCATTATCTACATAAAAACGTTTTCCTGTAGCTTTATCTACAATCTTAAAATTAGCATATCCAGCTTTCTCCATCAACATGACTCTCCAAGAAAACCGATAGCCTTCTTCTGTCCAAAACAACTCTCCTGGATAGCATAAATAACGAAACGGCAAAAGTAATTGAATTCCAAAGAATACCAATACAACCCCGCCACAGATTTTATACCAAAATGATGAATCCTCTAACGATTTTGAGGTATTAAATGATACCAACGAAATTCGAAAATACTTGGATATGATCTCTAAAATTTTAGTATGCATAGTAGCATCAAAAAACACTAAAGCACTTACGATCATAATGTATGGAAACATCCCTATTGGAAATAATACTCGAGTGAGTAAATGAAAAACTATAACCGCTACAAATCCCATAGGCCTTGTTTTACGATACCATAGTAAAAAAGGAATAGTCAAATCGTACAAAGCTCCACTGTAACTAAAGGCATAATGCACCCATTCTTGCTGTAATAACTCACCAATAAGAGGAATGTCATATTTAGAAGGCAACCAAATTTTAAGCGGCATTGCTCGAATCAACCAATCGGAATTTAATTTTGATATCCCTGCATAAAAATAAACAATTCCTAAAAGCAGCTTTATACTATCAATAGTCCACCTAGGCACATATTGATATGACTTTTTCTTGGCATCAATTGAAAAATAAGCATTTGCTGGTAAAAAAATAAGAAGAAAGCTAAGAATACTTATAAAGTAGTAATGATTTAGATACGTTGTCTTATCCATTAATTCTATATACGTAAAACTAAGAAAAAACGTGATGATCGCAATTCTATATTGATATCCAAGTGTAATAAAAATAGTGGATATTCCACAAATTAGAAAAATAAGATAGGTATATAACCCTAACGGTTTTACAAATTCAAACCCGTAATAGGAAAAGAAAAATTTGGGTTGTATATACAGTTTATCAATCCACCCGTAACTCCAAAACCGAATGAGACTAATGCACATCAATAGTCCAAAAAAAATACGAAAGACTGCTAATGGAGCAGTCTCTGTATACGAATTGAAATATTTATGTATGGTATGTAATCCCATGGATATTATTAAGTTTTGGGTATAAGATATCAGAAGCACATATAATTCTCAATACTATGTACTTAATACTCAATACTAATATCGACTAATCCCCATCTGCATCCACAAAGTCAATAGTAATCCCCATAGCTTGTACCATATCTATTTTAAAGAATACTACATTTTTTTGCAATTCATCATACGCTTTTAACACCGCTGTATTATCAGTACTACTTACTGCTGTAGACAAATTTGAGTCTAGAGTACTTATAGCAGTAAATGCTGTACTAAATTGTGTATTAATTAATGTACTTAACCCTGGTGCTTCTGTTGATAATGCATCAATATACGTTTTAAACGTTTTGTTAAAAATATTTTGCATTGCTTCTAGATTCGCAACTAATAACGTTTTAGAAAGATCTCCTTTATAAAACGCCTCTACTTTATCCTCTAATATGTCATTAGAAAACACTCCAGCAGGAATACCTACTTTACCAGCACGTAAATGCTTTTCATAATGAAAAATATAGTCATTTACGATTTTATCTACTGAGCTTGTTGCTGAAGAACCACTATTATTTACAAAAGTATCTCGATACCCTGAAGTCCAAGACGTCAATACTTCTGTAGTTAATGCTTCTATTCTATTGACTAAAGCAGTTAAATACGCTTTATATTTAGTTGCTGCCTCATTAGTGGTATAAAACTCAACAATTGCTGCATCTGTAGTTCCTAAACCATTAATCATGTAGTCTAATGCTCCTAAACCTTGCTCATCCTGCAATGATATAGAAGTAAAGTCATAAGACCCTGAAGCAATATTACTCTCAATGTTAGTTGCATTTACAGGAAAAACATTGATAAAGTTTCGATAGGATACCTCTTCTGCTTTGCCAATTTCAAACATACTAACAGATTGCCATGAGATATAAGCCGTTTGCCATGCTGATCTTAAACTCATCAAATTAACTGTCGTAGCATCAGTAGTAAAACTAGTTGTAGCTGTTTTTAATGCTTGAACATCAGCAGTAAACTTTTGGTAAGAAGGCACGATAATATCATCTGCCATAGTCACCAACATTGCTTTTCGATCGAATCCTTGTGCTACTGGCCCTTCTTCATTCTCATTATCTGAACCACAAGCGGTTACTATCAGTACCAAACCTAAAACCAAACCTAAAATCTTCTTCATCTTATTTTTATTTATTCTTAATAAAGTGGTGCAAATGTAAAAAAAGAGGCGTTAGTATTATAATATTAACCCTCTTTTTTTACGGTATTGTGTTTTGTTTAGCTTCCTGCTTGCACCACAGTAAAATCAAATTGCGCTGCAATAGTTTCTGAAATCGTTTGTAATGTTGCTGGAGTAACATCCCATAAACCGTTAGTTCCTGCCATTAACTGGTCTAGTAATGCCTGAGTTTCAGTTCGTGTAAAATATGGAGCATCTCCTGTAATTTTTCTTGTAAACTGTAAGCTATAGATAAAACCATATCCTTCAGACAAATCATGGAAAGCACTTGCATAATCTACCGTAGAAGCTTCTAAAACTGCTTTACCTTGTTGTAAATAATATACCGCTCTAATCGCAATAACTTTAGAAATTTCGGTTCTAATAATCGCTGCCTGTGCATCACGTACTTCGTAATTCTTTGCTACGATAGCTGCTCTACCCAATTTAAACGCATCAAAAATTGTTGCTGCAATTCCAGCAAAATCAGTATCACCTTCTACACGACCGATATATTTATTTAAGAAACTATCATCATCTCCAATCGTAGCATTAGGATCTGTAGCATCTACAGAAGCACCATATACATATCCATAAGCCTCATCCCATTTGTGCTCCATAGTTGTATATGTCTTTCCTTCTGCTACAGTTCCCGCATCATTATTTGCTCGGTTATCCGCTTCATCCAACACTGCTGTACCTAAATAATTATTGAGTGCTTGATCAGCCATCAATCCTCCTATTAACCCTTTAGCAAAAGCTTGATTTAATTCTAATCCTTTAGCCGTAACATAACGATTACTACCTCCACCTGCTTCTTGTAATACTCCTGCTGTACCAGCTACTGCGGTAGTCATCCAATTTGGAAAAACTTCAGTTACCTGACCTGTAATCCAACTGTCAAATTCAGTTTTAATCGCTGCTGCATCTGTTACATTAGCACTAAAAAAATCTTTAGATGCTGCCACTTTACTTCGTATACTCTTATCTGATGCGTTTAAATCTGCGTCACTAAAATCATTGGCTTCTTCTTCATGCGCAAACATCGCATTTAATAGTATTTCTGTTTTGCTATTATCCTTTAATGCACTTGCTAATTCTTCTGCCATTGCAATACGCGTCGTTTGCCCTCCAAAACTTACAGAACTAGCTCCATCGCGCTCAAAAGTATAGGATAGTGGAGCTTCTACTGTTGGAATTATTGGAACTGAATCATCGTCAGAAGAACAAGAGGCGATTAGTAAAGCTCCTAATACCATTGCTGACTTTGCAATATGGGTCATTTTAAAATTGGTAATTTTCATATAAATTTATTTAGACTAACTATAAATAACTTGTAATTTTCGTGCAAATATACGAATCACTTCTCGTTACGCAAATTTATTTATATTAAATCTAAATAAAAATAAACACTTCTTTATTTTTTAACCTGAGTTCGACATAACCCTAAATGTTTAAAAACCGTCAGATCGATTTCTACAAAGGAACAAGCTTTTTGTAATGAAATGAAAAAAAAATAGCTTGCACCTTTGTAGAAAGGGGTATCGAGATCAGTCTTTTTCTAGCAAAAATCACTATTCTCGATACAATTCTCCTCCGTCGAATTACTCGAATTGACGTGATTTTCTTAAATTCTATCATATAGCTAATTTTTATTTTTGTTATCCATATAGACAATATGCGTGCGCCCATTGATGAAATGAGTTCGATTTAAATAATACTTATACTATATCTTAATTCGTAAAGCAAACCTCATCTCCCAGAGGGAGAAGGAACTAAAAATAGTAGTAATTCAATTTAACAATACCCTATCATATAACTCAAGCTAATATCTATTATCCATACAGACAATATGCACAGGCCCATTGATGGACTGAATTCGACATTATAAAGCTAAGTTGATATTATTCATTAAAAACTACACAAGTACTGTCCGTCAAGAAACGGATACACTCTAAACATCAATGGTATACTGTAAAAATCTTTGACGCTTCATTGTAGGCAGATTCAAAACTCATAGGTCTGATATTTGTGTCTACTTTTTGAGCGGTAAAATACGACAGCATCCGCTCTGTAGGCATGTTACCTGTCAATTCATCTTTTGCCATTGGGCAGCCTCCAAATCCTTGTATAGCACCATCAAACCTTCGGCAACCTGATCTATATGCCGCATCCACTTTTTCGTGCCAAGCGGAAGGAGTAGTATGCAAATGCGCACCAAATTCGATGGTGGGATACCGCTTTACCAAATTCAAAAATAGATATGAAATAATCTCTGGTGTAGAGGTACCAACGGTATCAGATAGCGACAGTATTGTTACCCCCATAGCATGCAATTTTTCCGTCCATTCCGCAACAATTTCCACATTCCAAGGATCTCCATAAGGATTTCCAAATCCCATGGATAAATAGGTTACTACTTTTTTATTGGCTTGATCAGCTACATTTAAAATCTCTTCTAAAGTTGCTACAGACTGTGCTATGGTTTTATGGGTATTTCGCATCTGGAAGTTTTCAGAAATCGAAAAAGGATACCCCAAATAATCAATCGCTTTATGCTGTACCGCATCGGTGGCACCACGCACATTGGCGACAATAGCTAACAATTTGCTTTGTGTATTGGAAAGATCCAATTGAGATAATACTTGCGCCGTATCTGCCATTTGCGGAATTGCTTTAGGAGATACAAAACTTCCAAAATCAATAGTATCAAATCCACAGCGCAATAATGCTTGAATATACTGTATTTTTTGTGCCGTCGGAATATGCGCGCGTATACCCTGCATGGCATCTCTAGGACATTCTATGATTTTTACTGGAGCTTTCATTTAAAACCTAAAAATAGTGGTATTTTTTGGAATAGCCATGTATACTACTCTTCGTACTCCTATCTAATTACTATTCAACAACGCTTTATTGATTTCTTTAATCAATCGCGGCCCTTCATAAATAAACCCCGTATATAATTGTACTAAACTCGCCCCTGCTGCTAACTTCTCTAAAGCATCCTGAGCACTATGTATACCCCCTACTCCTATAATTGGAAAGGCTTTATTACTTTTTTCTGATAAAAAACGAATCACCTCTGTAGATCGATTTGTTAATGGTTTTCCACTTAACCCTCCGATTTCAGACGCTAAGGCTGGTACTGATGTTAAGCCTTCTCTAGCGATTGTTGTATTAGAAGCAATAACCCCTGCTATTCCGGTATCCTTTACAATGTCTATAATATCCAATAATTGTTCATCAGTAAGGTCCGGCGCAATTTTAAGAACAATTGGCTTTGGACTTATTTTTTTATTATTTTGCTGTTGTAGTGTATTCAATAATGCGGTTAACGGTTCTTTATCCTGTAATGCCCTTAAGTTTGGTGTATTTGGAGAACTTACATTCACCACAAAATAATCAACATGATCAAACAAGGCTTCAAAACACATCATATAATCATCAACAGCTTCCTCATTAGGAGTTACTTTATTCTTTCCAATATTACCACCTATTAATACTCCTTTATTTTTACGCAGGCGTGTTACGGCTTCTGCTACTCCACCATTATTAAACCCCATACGATTGATGATCGCACTATCACTCTTTAATCGAAACAGGCGTTTTTTAGGGTTTCCGTCTTGAGGTTTTGGGGTTAAGGTTCCGATTTCAATAAATCCAAATCCAAAGTTTGATAACTCATTGTATAGTTTGGCATCTTTATCAAAACCAGCAGCTAATCCTACTGGGTTTTTAAAGGTAATCCCAAATACTTCTCGCTCTAATCTAGAATCGGCAACTACATACAAACTTCTAAAAATAGCGGAAAAAAAAGGAATTTTAGATAAAAAACGGATCATTCGAAAGGTAAAATAATGTACTTTTTCGGGATCGTACTGAAACAATATGGGACGTACTACTGACTTATACATGGAATTTGCTTTTAGCAACTGCAAAAATAGGAGATACCAGACTCTAATGAAAGGTATTTAATGATTTAGTTATTGATTTTTCACATGCATCTCTTAAACCTCTAGCGCATCCTCCTTAATTCAACACGGTTTTTACAGTATCTTTGAGTGTCAACTAGTACATTTAAAGGTATATTGTATCGACACCTAAAATCTAGTTCCTCGTACGCTAGTATATTAAATCAATTCTTAAAAAAAACAACTATGCAGCTCTTAGAAGGTTTTGGACTTGGAATCGCAACTGTTATTTTTATAGGACCTGTATTCTTTTTAGTACTTCAAACCAGTTTACAGTTTGGTATTAGATCAGGGATAGCTGTTGTATTTGGGATCATTAGTAGTGATATTGTATGTGCCTGCCTGTGTTATTTTGGTCTTGCATCCATATTCATTTATGGGCAGGCAAAATTTCTAGTAGGGATTTCAGGAACCCTCATTTTACTTTTAACTGGATTCTTTTATCTGTTTAAAAAAACAGAACCTAAAATTTTGAATCAAACGATATGCGGGTTAACATCGTATTGGCATTTTTTCGCAAAAGGGTTTGGAATTAATTTTTTCAACCCATTTGTATTTGCAGTTTGGATTGGTATTTTCGAATATGGAAATTCCATAGTTGCAACACAAGGAGCGCTTATTTGGTTTTTAATTGCTGTTCTTTTTGGAATCTTACTGACAGATCTCTGTAAAGTATTTTTTGCACATTATATCCGAAAATGGCTTTCCGATCATTGGATAAAGAATCTCTATAAAGGAGTCGGTATTCTACTTATCATATTCGCTATTCGATTATTTTACAGCACTGTTTTCGAGACCTAAATAGAATTTTTATTCCTTCCATTTTCGTATTTTCTCTTATCATTTTTAGTATATTTGAAATTCACACTTAAAACATATCCCTATGGAATTCAATATTTTAGTCTCGATTATTGCAGCCTTAGTCCCTTTAGTTATTGGTTTTATTTGGTACAACCCAAAAGTATTTGGGACTGCTTGGATGAATGCTTGTGGTTTTTCTAAAGAAGATCTCAAGGGAGGTAATATGCTTAAAATTTTTCTGCTTACTTTTATTCTTAGCATTATGATTGCATTTTCATTAAATACTATTGTAATCCACCAATTTGGTTTTTTTCAAAGTTTGATGAATGAACCTAACCTTATGGTTGAAGGTACCGAGCTTAATCTATATGCTAAAGATTATATGGAACGTTTTGGAACAAACTTTCGTGATTTTGGACATGGAGCACTCCATGGAACTATTGCTGGCTTTTTTATCGTACTTCCTATTATTGGTATCAATGCTCTTTTTGAACGTCGTAGCTTTAAATACATCGCAATTCATGCTGGTTATTGGGTAATTTGTTTAGCATTAATGGGAGGGATTATTTGTCAATTCGCATAATCTTAAAATACATTAACTACGTATTAAGATATTTTTTTAAAAGGATTTCGAATTTCATATTCGCTAGGAGTAATTGTTGAAATCAATGGTTTTAAGATCGTATTTGAGATCACATTCCCATACCGCACATACAACTTCATAGCAATAGGAACTGCCCCAATACTGCTTTTGATCGTTTCCGCAGTACGCCCTAATATCAACGTTTTCACCTTATAATCAATAGACAATTGTACATAGTCGTACAGCATTCTTTGGTAAATTGCATTTGAGCTATTGTACTCATAATCAAGACCTATATGGTTCGCTTCTATAGCATCTTCAATAATGAATGCTGTAGTAAACCCTACTAGCTTATCATCTAAAAAATACCCTTTGAATATAAAAAAATCTTTTAAATTCACTTTTAGATGATGAAATGTCGTCGCATTCAACTTTCCTATTTGAAAAGCTGCCTTATCTAATACCGATACATAACAGGTATTAATCTCATCAGTATACTGTGCTATATCCAAAGCTGTAAAATCTTTGACGTGTACTGCTGCTGATTTTTTAAATACCTTTTTTGCTCGGCTTCTAAACTTCGTTTTCATTGCACCTAGATAGTCTTCAAATGTAGTCCAAGAAGGGGCTATTGGCACAACCATGTTTACATCGATTTGAATTTCTCTAAAATCATCTTCTTTAAATTGATCGCTGTGTTTAAAAGAACTTGGCCAAAATTCTTTGATTAAGATAAAACTAGGTTTATTTTCTTCAGCACGCCTTATTTTCTGTAATGCTTCTGATAAACATTTGAATGCAATTTGAGGTGACAAATCATTGGAAAACATAAACCCATGCTCTCCACAAGAAAATAAATTTCCACAAACTAATACTTTAATATCTGTATTCTTAAAAAATTGATGATAGAGTGCATCACTTACTTTACAAGGAAATTCACTCAGTTTGGTCTGCGCTGTATTTAAATGTAATAATTGCGTTACTGCAATTGCCACTGGGGTATTGTTTTCATAAAAAATAAGATAGCGAAATTCAATAGTTTCTGAAAGTGTATCTTCTAGCGTTTTTAAATATGGTAGCGTTAAGAACAACTGTTTTGCTGCATTTACCTGATTCCAATCTGCAACCGGGATCGCATCAATACATTTAAAAAAATGATATTGTAATGTTCTATTTTTATAGGTCACTTCAGATTTACAGTAATGCATCGGAGAAAATCAAGACTTGAGCAATTTTAAATTCGTGAATATCAAAGATAAGATACAATTTTTTATAATGTTGAACAACTCTATTTATTAATCATATTAACACTACAAAAAACTATATTTTATAGTGGCTATTTTCTATTTTAGCTACTTTAGCGATCTATCACCCCTATTACTAATACGGTTTTAGATTTTAAAATCGTAATTCCTAATAGGAAGCTATTAAATATGCGAAAAAGTTATATACAAATTCTAAGTACATGACACAGGGATTTAACTATTACGTACTACAATCCATTTCATTAACCAAAAACAGGAGTATCGTACACTATCTAAACCAGAAATAACATGATTCAAAAACAACATATCATCGACCGTTTTATTAGCTATGTCACCATTGATACCGAAAGTGACCCTAATAGTGATAGCACGCCAAGTACAGAAAAACAATGGGATCTTGCCCATAAATTGGTAGCAGAACTAAAAGCTATTGGCATGGAATCCGTAACCATCGATGAGAATGCATATATCATGGCAACGTTACCCGCTACTGTTACTCATAAAGTACCAACGATTGGCTTTGTATCTCATTTTGACACTACACCTGATTTTACAGGTGCCAATGTTACCCCACAAATTATAGAAAACTATGATGGTAAGGATATTATATTAAACGCTAAAGAAAATATTATCCTTTCACCGGATTATTTTGATGATTTAAAACAATATAAAGGTCAAACGCTCATTACCACAGATGGCACTACATTATTAGGCGCAGATGACAAAGCCGGAATCGCAGAAATCATAACAGCGATGGAGTATCTCATTCAACATCCAGAAATCAAACATGGCACTATACGTATAGGGTTTACTCCAGACGAAGAAATTGGTCGTGGAGCACATAAATTTGATGTTCAAAAATTTAATGCAGATTGGGCATATACAATGGATGGCAGCCAAATTGGCGAATTGGAATACGAAAATTTTAATGCAGCAAGTGCTGTAGTTACCATTCAAGGTAAAAGTGTACACCCTGGATATGCTAAAGGAAAAATGATCAATAGCATACACATTGCTCAAGAGTTTATTGGAATGTTACCGCGTTTGGAAACCCCTGAGCATACTAGCGGTCGAGAAGGGTTCTTTCATTTACACACTAGTACTGGTGATGTAGAAAAAACAACACTACAGTATATTATTAGAGATCATGACAAAAATACTTTTGAAGCTAGGAAGCAAACGGTATTGGATTGTGTAACGGCAATAAACGCAAAGTATGACACTACTCCTGTATCCATAACGATCAAAGATCAATATTATAATATGAAAGAGAAAGTAACTCCTGTTTTTCATATTGTTGATATCGCCGCTGAAGCAATGAAGGCCATTGGTATTACTCCTATCATTAAACCTATACGCGGTGGTACAGATGGCTCTCAATTAAGTTTTATGGGGTTACCTTGTCCTAATATCTTTGCTGGAGGACATAATTTTCATGGGCGGTATGAATATGTACCTGTAGAGAGTATGATAAAAGCTGCAGAAGTCATCGTAAAAATAGCGGAATTAACGGCGCAACAAGATACCCTATAACATTAAGACCACGATATGGCCTATTCTTCTTGCATTTCATCGAAAACTATCGTTACTCATCTAAAAAGAACAAGTATTCATCATCTGGTAACTTCGCATTATTTAATATTAGTTTTCTTTGAAAAACTAATAATTAATTTAAAAACATCATGCAAACATCAGAAACAATTGTAGATTCCGCAGTAACTGGAACGACAGAAGCCGGAGGAACTATTATGAGTTCTCTAGGAGGTTTTTTTAATTCTATTCAAGAAGGCGCAGGACAATATGGCTTAAAAATAGTAGGAGGTATTGTTGCCTTAATCATAGGACTATGGATCATTAAGATCGTAATGAAGGCTATTAAAAAAGGCTTTGACAAAAGCAATGTAGATAGCACATTGAAACCATTCTTGGTTACACTAGTAAGCTTTCTATTAAAACTATTATTATTCATTTCTATAGCAGGTATTGTTGGAATCCCTACTGCTACTTTTGCAGCTTTACTTGCTGCTGTTGGTTTAGCCATAGGCGGTGCTTTTAACGGATCTTTAGGCCACATGGCTGCTGGAGTAATGTTATTGGTTTTCCGTCCATTTAAAGTAGGTGATCTTATCGAAACTGGAGGAAAACTTGGATTTGTGAAAGAAATCTCTGTATTTGTTACTGTTTTAGAAACTTTTCAAAACAAAACAGAAATCATTCCTAATGGAGCAATAACAGCAGATACGATTACCAACCTAACGACAATTGGAAATTTAAGAGTAGACATGCCTTTCGCTATTCAATATGGTACTGACATTAAAAAAGCAAAAGAAATCGTAATGAATGTACTACAGGCTGACGATAAAGTAATGACTGACCCAGCACCAAGAGTAGCCGTGAATAACCTAGGCGCTAATGGGGTAGAATTACTGGCTTTACCTTATTCTACCTGTGAAAACTATTGGGATGTGTATTGGGATACAAGACAAAGTATTGTAGAAGCTCTAGGGAATGCTCAATATGATGCTCCATTACCACAACGTATTGTTACTATGAAAAGTTAACAGCCAATAAAAAAAGTAAGTCTTCCTTAAAATAGGTTGACCGTTTTTAAAAAATGAAATTAATCCATCGAAGCTAGCTTTGATGGATTTTTTCTATCCTATAACTAAATTTTAGTTTTGTTACCCATATAGATAATATGGGCTGCTCATTGATAGACTTATATACAACACTAATAGTGTTGTAGTTATACCAACCTAAGTTGCCACATCTTCATTACATTTTCTGCATTCATATCAACTACTTAAGTGATACTGTATTCTCTTTCTATCAAAAGCGTCTTTTACTAATAAGAGATAATGTTGCATTTCGGCTACTTCTTTCTAGCTATAAATACCTTGTTTATATACTCCATAGCTATATACAATACAATCACAATAGTCTGTTCTGAACTTGTCGAAGGGTTTTTACACCTAAAAATAACAGTATCTTTAATACAAGATTATATATTCAAATAAACATTAATTCGTTTACTCAATCGAGCCTATCTTCCTACTGGATAAAAAGGTTCAGCACAAGATTTTAATATTCATCTATGGAGTATATAATTCAAATTATTTAAGGCTCATTTTAAAATACATTTGAATAACATAAGGTTATGTTATTTAAACCCGGATTATGCAGTAGAAAATCTATTACGGCTTAAAACTACTTCAAAATATACCGCTCCGCTATGTTTTTAAACTTAACCATAGCGATGCGATGCTAAATTTTAGAAAACATCATATTTTATCGCAATTTCAAACCTCATGACGAAGTGCTATT
>CALFCI010000120.1 GCA_937951135.1 uncultured Aquimarina sp.
TTTTTAAAGATATCAACAGTATAAAAAAACAGTTCTTATACTATATTATAATGCTTGAACGCTATCTACTTACGCAGAATTACGACTGGCATTGATATTTCCAAATAATGAACGTGTCACCATTTTTTCATAAATATCTAAATCTTCTGGTTTTGCATCACCAGAACGGTTTAAATCTTGAATCTTTTTTAATGCATATTGCTGTATCGTTAATAGTGGCAATACAATTTGCTCTCTAATATTGATTGACGCTTTGCCTGTAGCTTCATTTTGCATTAATTCAGTATATCCAGACAACTTCAATAATAGACGTTTCGACAATTGGTATTCATTATGAATGATATCCCAAAACGCGCCATACTCCTTGTCCTCTTGCATATATGCCGTAAGCTGAAAGAACGATTTTGTAAGACTCATCATACTATTACCAATCAATGCTCTAAAGAATGTAGAATTTGCATACAAAGACACAACTTTATCAAACTCTCCACGATCTTCATAATCTTTCAAAGCAGTACCTACGCCATAAAACCCAGGAACATTTTGTTTCAACTGGCTCCAACTTCCTACAAAAGGTATCGCTCTTAAATCTCCAAAATCTAAAGTAGTTCCAGAACTACGTTTAGAAGGGCGACTTCCTATATTTGCCTTTCCGTAATATTTTAAAGTACTCATGTGCTCTAAGTACGGAAGGAACTTTGGATGGTTTTTAAAATCAACATACGTTTGATAACTCACATCTGCCAATTGTTGCATCGTTTCTTTATCCTCAGCTAAAAATACATTTTGTTCATTAGGCGTCAATTCGTTTTCCACCCCTGCACTTAGCAACTGTTCTAAATTATACTGACAAGAATCTAAGGTTCCGAAATTAGAACTAATAGTTTGACCTTGTACTGTAATCTGAATTTCTTCATTTTCAATAGAATTTCCTAAAGACGCATAGAATTGGTTAGTATTCCCACCTCCTCTAGCTGGTGGTCCACCACGACCATCAAAAAATACGACTTTAATACCAAACTCTCTAGACACTTTAGTTAGCTCTTCTTTAGCTTTATAAATACCCCAGTTTGCCATTAAGTATCCTCCATCTTTAGTTCCATCAGAAAACCCTAACATAATCGTTTGTTTCATCCCTCGACGTTTCAGATGCTCCATGTATACAGGATTGCTATATAAAGAGCGCATTACCTCTGGTGAAACTTTTAAATCTGGCACGGTTTCAAATAATGGAATTACATCTACCGTAGGTTGTTCCCAATCACAAAGGCGAATCATTGCAAAAGTTTGCATGACATTCAACTCTCCTCTATTATTACTAATAATATAGCGGTTTGCTCCACGCTCTCCATTTTTAGCTTGTATGGTTTTGATGGCATAAATCGACTCTACAGTCGCTCTAGTCATATCGGTCTCAAAAATAGCTGGATCTAATTTACCTTTAACATTAGTCAACACTTCAATTTGTGCTGCTTCGGATAAATTTTCATAATCTTCAGGAAAAATACCTAACCCTTTTCCATTAGTTGTACTTACAATATCTGTAAATACGGAATGGTGTACTCTAGAATCTTGACGGATGTCTAAAGTTCCAAAATGGAATCCAAAAATCTTTACCTTATTGATTAAACTTTGTAGTTCGTCTAAATACAAAGATTGGTGGTCTGCGATCAGTTCTTCACGAACCTCTAGTAACCCACTCATCATTACTTCTACAGATAAAGGAGCAGCCGTTTTTGCATAATAGAAATTTTCATACAATGCATTTTCAAGTATTGCCAACTTATCTTGAAGTGTTCCAAAAGTTAACCTACGTTTTAATGAACGTATATCTCTGTAATAGTTGATCAAGATCGTTTTACGAAGACGCTTAGCTACTTTTAAAGTAGTTTCTGTAGTTACAAAAGGATTCCCATCACGGTCTCCTCCTGGCCAGAATCCAAGATTAATCAAATCATTGATAAACTCTTCACCTTGAAAAATATTTTGTTGAATATAATTGTAAATCTTACTTACCGAATGATAAAATACATTCTCTAAGTACCAGATCAAACTTACTGCTTCATCATAAGGTGTAGGTTTTTCTTTCTTAAAGAATTTAGTTTTCCCTAATTGCGCTAATAATGCTTTAATGGTTAATAAATCATTATCACGAATAGCGACATCCAAATCATGAATGATTCCAAGTACCGTACCTGGATAAAATTGCGTAGGATGCGCTGTAAGCGTAGGTCTAATCTTAAAACGTCTTAAATACTCTTTAAGCTCTTCCAATTGACCTTTAGCTTTTGCTTCTTCTTTGATGCTTCGTAATGTTCCACGTCCATCCATATTATGAACGACAGGAAATGCAGCGTCTTCAATAGCATCAAACAATACTACTTGCCGTTCGATATATTGAATAAAGCGAAATAACAAATCGTGTTTTTCTTGCTCTGTAGGGTTGTTTTGGTACAACTCAAAAAAGTTCTCTATAATCTGCGTAGGGTTTTGCTGTTTCGCATATCCCGTTTCACAAATTTTAGTAAATAAGGGTAATAATACTCCTGTGTTCGTAATTGTATCGTAAGGTAGTGTTATAAATATACTATTGTATATCTGATACTTAGCCAAAACGTTTTGATTAAAACGCTCTATCTTTGGTTCTCTTGCCATTGGTTATTTATGTGAATGTGGTATTTAAAATTTGAGTAACATTAAAAACCCTCTAAGAATTTTCCTAAAGGGCTTATTATAGTATACATATCCCTTATTACATTTCTTGAAATATAGAATGCATTAAACGCTTTTTATCGTTAATACTTTCTTCCATAGAAATCATAGTTTCCGTTCTATATACGCCTTCGATATCATCTAGTCTAAAAATAATATCTTTAGCATGATTCGTATCTTTTGCTCTTAATTTACAAAAGATATTAAATTTTCCTGTAGTAATATGAGCTACAGTAACGTAAGGGATTTTATTAATACGCTCCAAAACAAATTTAGTTTGTGATGTATTTTGAATATAGATCCCTACATAAGCGATAAAAGAATATCCTAATTTTTTATAATCCAACGTTAAAGATGAACCTTCAATAATACCTGCTTCTTCCATTTTCTTCACACGTACATGAACAGTACCCGCAGAAATTAACAATTTTTTTGCGATATCTGTAAAAGGAGTTCTTGTATTTTCAATCAACATATCCAGGATTTGATGATCTACTTCGTCTAATTTAAACTTTGCCATAATGTTTTTGTAATTTTCCCAGTTAATCGTTTTGCAAAAATAAAACAATAAATGTATTTTTAATACATTTATTTCAGTTTTTTGTTTGTTCTACTGAGAATACTTCATCGTTTAACATGAATTTCAACATCTCAACACCAATTTTCAGGTCTCCTCTATCGTTATAGTTGGCTATTTTCCTTTTTTTTCCTAAAAATTCTTTATGTCCAAAAAATGTATCTAAATTCTCTATCTTAACAATTTTTGGCACAAAATTAATAGCACCATTGTGCAATGTCTCCGTATACTGTATTGCTATATCTACATTTTTATCTTCTAATACTACATCTCTAATAATAATATCATAAAAACATTTATCATTTTCAGGAATCGAAAAATACTCCTCATATTGATTACCTATACTATCATGAGTACTAATGTACTCCAAAGCTGTTACTAAGGCATTAAAGATATAAGAACGCGTTACTTCCCTATCATAATCCCCAGCATAATGTCCCGCTTCAAATAGTATCGTAGGAATTCCTAAAGTTGTTAACGTATCTCCTACACAATTGACATTAAAGCCATCATCATAACGTCCTACTTGATTAGGTATAACCTCTTGGAGCATCGCATTCATCCTAACAATGATCTCCATAGCTACCTGTCGTATTGGCGTTATAGAGCGTTCTACATCACCTGCTGGAGCTAAAAAAGACACTGTTGCACTATGATTCGTGGCTCCAGCACTAAAGATAGTACGCTGCCCATGTAGATTAAATGCATAATGTGGTTGTATTCGCTTTACAAGCGCTCTAAAAATAACACTCTCCGCCTGCGTTTGCTCTTGTGCATCTCTATTTAAATCTACCGCATTATAATTAAGCCTTGTATATTGTTGCGCCCCATCCGGATTAAGCATTGGAACTATATATAGCGTGCAGGCATCTAAAACTGTTTTAGA
>CALFCI010000121.1 GCA_937951135.1 uncultured Aquimarina sp.
GAGTTTACGTGCAAATCTTAATTATGATCAAAAAGGATGGTCAGATGGATTCTTTGTAGGTGAAACGGAAAATTTCACCACAGATTATGCTTTAAATTATTTGACAGTTCCCGTACTTGCTAACTGGCATTTTGCCAAGAATCGCAACTGGTATTTAAATGTAGGGCCTTATGCTGGTTTTTTATTAAGTGCTAAGATAACAGAAACTGATTTTGACGTTTCTGATGCTATTAGTAGCACCGATTTTGGTCTAGCTTTTGGGATAGGAGTTAAGATTCCAGTAGGTGATCACAAAATTTTCTTTGAATATGGAGCTCAATCTGGATTTAGCGATATTTTTGAACAAAACTCAGGAGAAGCGATTAGAAATGGTCGTAGTAGCCTAAATGTTGGCTTTACGTTTTAATCCTCTTTAAATGGTTGGTACGCTGAGATGCTAGAACAGCAATAGTCATCCTAAAAGGATGAATGCATTCAGAGACTACCATAACAAACGAATACTATTTAAAAATGCTTACATCAATGACTTTGATGTAAGCATTTTTTATGAAGTATATATGCCGCTTGCTTTGTGATTTAGCTAAAGCGTACTTAGAAATACTATTTCTCATACGTATCACTTATACCCACTATGATTTACTTAGATACTAGATATGTTAAGATTATATTGTTTTTTGTACATTGATTCAAAATTTAATGTGCAATTAATTGATCGCTAGACTTCATATAGGATATTATATCGTTTTTTTTATTAGAAAGGGGCTTCCATTTTTAATACCACTAGGTATCTATCATTATTTTAATGCTCCAACTTGGGTTATTGGTTGTTGTGCTATTATCATCATTTTATACCATTGGTATACGTGGTATACTGTAGAAATTCCTCATCGTAATAAATTATACCAAACAAGAATCAGAGAATTAGCTTTACGTGAAGAAAAAGCGTGTATTTTAATAAGTAGATCATTTCAACAATCAGAACTAGGTAAACTGTCACAAGTACACTACATTCCACATGTACACTCCCCTGTAAAAAGCACATTACTTAAAACTATTTTACGTGATATAAGTAAAGAATATCCTGTTGTTTTGCTAGGAGATAAAGATTTTGAGTATGATGATCTTTTAAAAAACGCATATATTATTAGAGAAATACCTGAAGATACTATTGATTGGATGGATATTTTTTGTGATATCAGTACTCATGCTGCGACTACGCTTATTATTCCTGGTGAAACAGAAGGGTTTATCAGAGAATTAGAAACGATAAAATCATCACATACCTTAACACGTAGCTGTGTCTTTATGTGGCCTGAATACAGCCATACCAATAATAAATTACTCGCTCAAAGTGCACAACAATGGAATGACCTGCTTCTACTCTTAAAAGAAAAAGGAATACACTTACCAGAGCATATCCCATCTGGTGCATTATTAGAATTAAATCATCAATGTGAAGTTATCGCCACATATCCATTAAATTCTTATAAAAATATCAGTAACGCATTAGCAGCATTCGTTAATCCTAATATACAAGGGTTTCCACTATATAGTATGATGGGTACGCTTAGACAATATGAATTAGATTCAAAAGATTCACTAGCAATAGAAATATGGAACTATCTAGAAAATCAATACAGGTTCTCATGATACATCTAAGCAAAAAATCTATTTTAGAGTATTACAAAACTTACCTATACCAACTATAACTTAAAATACACCTAATAATGGTTGGTATTACACTCTTGGCAAATCATGATCATCTTTTAAGGGTAATGTTGAACTTCCCATTAAAAAAGTATCTACGTGATACGCTGCCTGACGTCCTTCTGATATCGCCCAAACAATCAATGATTGCCCGCGTCGCATATCGCCCGCTGTAAAAATAGCAGGGATATTGGTTTTATAATCTTTTGTCGTCGCTTGTATGTTATCTCTTCCATCCATCGCTACGCCAAATTGTTCTGCCAGTGTTTTCTCTGATCCTGTAAAACCAAGAGCTAACAAAGCAAGCTCACATTCCCATTCTTTTTCGGTGCCTTCTACTTCCTTTAATTGTGGGCGTTCGCCTTCTTTAAAAATCCATTCAACCTCAACGGTTTTTAATCCTTTTAGGTTCCCGTTGTCATCGCCTATAAATTCTTTGGTGGAGATACTAAAAAATCGTTCGACACCTTCTTTATGTGAGGACGTCGTTTTTAATCTCATAGGCCAATACGGCCACGGCTGATGCGCAGGTCGTCCGACTGTAGGTTTGCTTAAGATTTCAAAATTGGTGACAGAAGTAGCACCTTGACGGTTAGAAGTGCCTATACAATCTGATCCTGTATCGCCTCCTCCTATGACAATCACGTTTTTACCTTCTGCGGTTAAGACTTTTTCAAAGCCTGAAACCCCATCTACCCGTTGGTTACTTTGTTTTAAGAAATCCATGGCTTGATGTACTCCGTTTAATTCGACTCCAGGAATCGGAATCGAACGTTTTACAGTCGCACCACCACATAACACAATCGCATCAAAATCTTCTTTCAGCTGATCGATAGCGATATTTTTCCCTACATGTGCGTTGGTCTTAAATAAAATCCCTTCTTCTTCCAGAATGTTGAGACGTCTATCTATAATATTTTTTTCTAATTTAAAATCAGGGATTCCATAGCGTAGCAACCCTCCTATTTTTTCGTCACGTTCAAAAACAGTTACGAGATGCCCTACTCTATTTAATTGTTGCGCAGCCGCCAAACCTGCAGGCCCAGATCCTATCACAGCAACGGTTTTACCAGTTCTATACTTTGGTGGGTTTGGGGTGATCCACGCTTTCGCGAAAGCGGTCTCAACAATATTTTTCTCTATATTTTCTATGGTAACAGGGTCTTCATTAATCCCTAATACACACGCTTCTTCACAAGGCGCCGGACACAAACGACCTGTAAACTCTGGAAAATTATTGGTGCTATGTAAAATCTGAGCCGCTTCTTCCCATTTGCCTTTGTACACCTTGTCATTAAAATCCGGAATGAAATTGCCCAAAGGACAACCACTATGACAAAACGGAATCCCACAATCCATACATCGAGCGCCTTGATCTTGTAACTTTGAAGGTTCTAACGGAATCGTAAATTCCTTATAATCTTTTATACGTTCTTCTGGTAATTTGCGTGTTTCTACTTGACGCTCATATTCTAAAAATCCTGTTATCTTTCCCATCTCTTACGCTGTTTGTAACTTTTCATTTTCTAATCGTATCAAAGCTTTTCTGTACTCTTCTGGAAGTACTTTTTTGAACTTTGGAAGATATGCTTCCCAGTGTTCTAAAATGCGATGTGCCAACGGGCTTGAAGTCGCTTCGTAATGATTTTTGATTAATTGTTTTAATGCAATAGTATCTTCTTCTAATTCAATGGGATCTATATGTAATTCTGCTGCGTTACAATAATCTACAAACGTCTCATCAGCATCCAATACATACGCGATACCGCCACTCATTCCTGCACCAAAATTTCGACCGACATTCCCTAGAATCACAGCGATTCCTCCTGTCATATATTCACATCCATGATCGCCTATGCCCTCTACCACGGCTTTTGCGCCAGAGTTTCTTACACAAAAACGTTCTCCTGCTTTCCCATTGATATATACTTCTCCAGAAGTCGCTCCATACAACGTAACATTTCCTGTAATGATATTGTCTTCAGGAATGATGGTACAGGCTTCTGGTACTTTAATAATTATTTTTGCCCCAGAAAGTCCTTTTCCAAGATAATCATTGGTATTCCCGTGAACTGTCATCGTTAATCCTTTGGTGGCAAATGCGCCAAAGCTTTGCCCTGCAGAACCGTTAAAATCAATTTCAATAGTATCTTCTGGTAATCCTTGCGCTCCGTAAATTTTTGAGATTTCATTACTAATAATGGCTCCCACCGCACGGTGCATATTTGTGATCTCAAATTGTAATTTGGTTTTCTGTCTTCTAAACAAGGCTTGATGTGCTTGTTTAATGATTTTAAAATCCAAATGTGACTCTAATTGGTGATCTTGCCCTGTTGTATTGTAAAATTTCACATCGTCAGCAACCTGCACTTGATGTAAAATAGGAGTTAGATCAATGCCAGATGCTTTATAATGATCTATGGCTTTATTACGGTTTAATTTATGTACTTGTCCCACCATTTCATCTACTGTTCTAAATCCAAGTTTTGACATAATCTCGCGTAGCTCTTGCGCTACGAAATACATATAATTAACAACGTGTTCTGGTCGTCCTTTAAACTTTTTACGTAGTTCTGGGTTCTGAGTTGCAATCCCCACTGGGCATGTATTAAGGTGACAAGCACGCATCATAATACATCCTGAAGCGACGAGTGGTGCGGTGGCAAAACCAAATTCTTCTGCTCCTAACAAGCATGCGATGGCAACATCTCGCCCTGTTTTAAGCTGTCCATCACACTCTAGCACAATCCGACCACGTAAATCATTCATCACGAGGGTTTGTTGCGCCTCTGCAATACCGAGTTCCCAAGGTAATCCGGCATGTCTTAATGAGGTTAAAGGAGAGGCTCCTGTACCTCCATCAAAACCTGAGATTAATACGACATCTGCTTTTGCTTTGACCACTCCAGCCGCAATCGTACCGACGCCTATTTCTGAAACTAATTTTACATTAATACGCGCTTCTCTATTGGCTGATTTTACATCATATATTAATTGCGATAAGTCTTCTATAGAATAAATATCGTGATGTGGTGGTGGTGATATTAACCCTACATAGGGTGTAGAGTTTCTTGTTTTTGCTATTTCGTGATTTACTTTAGGCCCAGGCAACTGCCCTCCTTCTCCTGGTTTTGCGCCTTGTGCGATTTTAATTTGAATTTCGCTGGCATTGGTCAGGTAATTGGAAGTAACTCCAAATCGTCCTGAAGCGACTTGCTTTATGGCAGAGTTTTTCCAATCTCCTTGCGAACTTTTATAAAAACGTTCTTGATCTTCTCCCCCTTCTCCAGAATTACTTTTTCCGCCTATTCTATTCATAGCAACTGCTAGATTTTCATGTGCTTCTTTACTGATAGATCCATACGACATTGCTCCGGTTTTAAAACGCTTTACAATAGCTGTCCAAGGTTCTACTTCATCAATGGGAATAGGATCAAATTGATCAAACTCTAGCAAACCACGTATGGTCATTAGACTTTTAGACTGATCGTTTATTAAATCTGAGTATTCTTTAAATGTAGACGCTTTATTGGTTCTGACAGATTCTTGAAGTTTGGCCACTGTTAACGGGTTGAACATGTGCTTTTCCTGCCCACGTCTCCATCTATAATCGCCTCCTATCTCAATATCAGTGTTTATATCATTTGCTTGAAATGCTTTTTTATGGCGTTTTACAATTTCTTGTTCTATCTCTCTCAGACCAATACCTTGTATCCTTGTGGGGGTATTTGGAAAATATTTTTTGACAGTTTTTGTATTGATCCCTACACACTCAAATAATTGAGAACCTCGATAGGAGTTTAATGTAGAGATTCCGATTTTATTCATCACCTTCAAAATCCCTTTCCCGATGGCCTTATTGTAATTTTTAATAGCTGTTAAGTATTCTATATCGGTGACATCATTTGTATTCACTTGTTCTTGTACAATCTCATTGACGATGTATGGATTGACGGCACTTGCCCCAAAGCCAAATAACAAGGCAAAATGATGTACTTCCCTTGGTTCTGCAGACTCAATAATGAGACTCACTTTAGAACGTTTTTTAAGTTTATGTAAGGCATGATTTACATAAGAACACGCTAAAAGTGCTGGAATGGGCGCGTGCTTTTCATCTACATATCTATCGGATAGAATGATGATATTTGCACCTCCATCAATAGCTTTTGAGGCCTTAGACATTAAGTTTTCTAAAGCTACTTCTAATTCATTTAAACCTCTATTCACTTCATATAACATAGAAATAGATGCTATCTTAAAATCTGGATTCGTATCGTAATTCCTGATTTTATCTAAATCGTGTTTTGAAATCACAGGATTCTGAATTTTTAGTTTTTTACAGTGTTCGGCATTAATATCAAACAAGTTGACATCACTTCCCAAAGTGAGACTAATATCTGTAATCAGTTCTTCTCGGATCCCATCCAAAGGCGGATTGGTCACTTGCGCAAATAATTGCTTAAAATAATTATAGATTAGCTGTGGTCGATCAGATAAGATAGCTATTGGGGTATCACTTCCCATAGATCCAATAGGCTCTTTTCCTAGTTGCGCCATCGGCCTAATCAGCGTATTTAAATCTTCTTGTGTGTAACCGAAAACTACTTTACGCTTTTTTAAAGCGATTTCATCATAAAGAATAGGTCCTTTCTTGGCTGAGATATCTCTCAAATGAATTAAGTGCTCATCCAACCATTTTCTATAAGGATGCCTTGTAGCAATTTCTTCTTTTATTTCTTCATCATTAACGATTCTCCCTTCATTCATGTCTACCAAAAACATTTTTCCTGGTTCTAAACGTCCATGGTATTCCACATTTTCTGGCTTAATATCGACAACACCTGTCTCTGAAGACATAATTACATTTCCATGTTTGGTCACGGTATAGCGCGAAGGACGCAATCCATTTCTATCCAAAACTGCTCCTATATAGTTTCCATCTGTAAAAGGAATCGATGCAGGTCCGTCCCAAGGCTCCATTAAACAAGAGTTGTATTCATAGAAGGCCTTTTTAGCATCAGACATATTAGGATTCTTCTCCCAAGCTTCGGGTACTAACATCATCATCGCTTCAGGTAAAGAACGTCCAGACATTAATAATAACTCAACCACCATATCTAAGGTTGCCGAATCTGACTTTCCTCTTAAAATAGTTGGAATAATCTTTTTAATATCATCTCCAAAAGCATCACTCTTCATGATTTCTTCTCTAGAAAACATACGAGAAACATTCCCTCTTAATGTATTGATCTCCCCATTATGGCAGATGTACCTAAAGGGTTGTGCCAAATCCCATGTCGGAAACGTATTGGTTGAAAAACGCTGATGCACTAAGGCTAATCGCGTATCTAATGAAGAATTATATAAGTCTAAATAGTATTCATTAATATGTTCTGGTTTTAATAACCCTTTGAAGATGATGATTTTTATAGATAAACTAGGCACATAAAAGAATTGAGATTCAGACAGTCTAGAATCATATATCGTATGCTCAGCAATTTTACGCGCTGCATATAGTTTGATTTTAAACTCCATCTCAGATTGTGTATCCTCTGATTTTCCAATAAAGATTTGTTTTACAAATGGCTCTGTTGCTTTCGCAATTTCTCCTAGTATTTTACTGTTCACAGGAACGTCTCTCCATCCTATTAATTTTAGACCTTGATTTTTGATTTCTTTTTCAAAAACATCTATACAAAACTGACGTTGATTTTGCTTTCGCGGAAGAAATACATTACTCACGGCATATTCTCCTGGATTAGGGAGTTCAAATTCGCAAAATTCTTCAAAGAATTTGTGAGGAATATCAATTAAAATTCCTGCGCCGTCACCTGTGACACCATCAGCGCTTACAGCACCTCTATGCTCTAGTTTTACTAAGATTTCAAGGGCTTTATGAATGATGTCATTTGAGCGTTTTCCAGTCAAGCTACATATAAATCCTGCGCCACAATTGTCGTGCTCAAATTCTGGTAAATAGAGGCCTTGTTTTTTTAACATAATGAGGTCGTTTTTTTGATATTATTAATCCTACTGACGAACTAATATATAGGCTTCAATCTGATATAAAAAAAACAGAAAACACTTTTCTCATATCGACAATTAAAGGGAGTCTAAATGACAAATCGATAATTTTTGACACATATACTGCAGAAACCTCAATAAATAAATTTTAGCAATTAGCTACTAATAGTTGCGAAAACGTTTGCGAAAAATTGATTTTATTAAAAATATCACACTCTTTAGACCTAAAAACTGATAATTATTAAATTTTATAATTATCGATTTAACAAATTTTAAGAGAAAAACAGATGAACCCCAAAAATTAGGGGGTATAAAATAAAATATTCGTAAAAATGACATACATACCCCTATTTTTTTACCCGTTGTAAGTAAAAAAAAATAGATTTACACCTCAACTAACCGAATTACAAATTATAACTATTATGAGAAAACTATTTACTTTAGCCCTTATTTTGGCATCTGTAACTTTAACAGCTCAAGAGGGTGAAGAACCACCTAAAAAGAAACTATCAATTTCAGGTAGTGTAGACGTTTATTACAGAGCAAACTTTACCGCTCCAAATGACGAAAATGCGATTGCTCCAGGATCATCATTTGCAAACTTACCTGGCTTTTCTTTAGGTATGGCTAATGTCATTGTTGGGTATGAAGGAGAAAAAGTTGGTTTTGTCGCAGATTTAGTATTTGGACCTAGAGGAACTGATGCCATATTTGCTTCTCCCTTGTATTCTGCCACTGGAAATATTGTCAACCAATTATACGCGTATTGGAATGTCAATGAAAAAGTCACTTTAACTATGGGTAATTTCAACACCTTTTTAGGATATGAAGTGATTTCACCTGTTCCAAACTTTAACTACAGTACATCGTATTTATTCTCTTACGGACCTTTTAGTCATACAGGTCTGAAAGCAGACATCGCGCTATCTGATGATTTTAGCTTGATGCTAGGCGTCTTTAACGATACCGATTTAACGGAGTTTAATCCAACGGGAGATTATGCATTTGGTGCTCAATTAGGATATTCGGATCAATACTTAAATGTTCTAGTAGACCCTTCATTCTTTGAGATTGATTTTACTGGAGGTGTTGATCTATCAGATGACTTCTTTTTAGGAATTAATGCTGCCTATTTAAGCCTAGAAGATGATGCTGGCGGATTTGTAGGTGCTGCTTTATATCCTCAATATACCATTTCAGAAACCTTTGCTATCGGGCTAAGAGGAGAGTATTTTGTTGAAGATGGCAATTTTGGAGCGATAGGATCTGGCGTTGAAGATACGAGTGTTATTGCAGCAACGCTAACAGGAAGCATCACTATTGATAATCTAATTATTAAGCCAGAGCTTAGATTAGATAGCGCCTCTGACGATTCTTTTATTGATAACGATTTAGCAGCAACAAAAAGCCTTGGTTCTTTTGTACTGGCAGCTATTTACAAGTTTTAATCTAAATAATTAACCAAATAATAAAACAATTATGATTGATCATTTTTTAACAATCCTCCCAAATCTTGCCCTAGTTCAGGATGCTGTCGCAGCTACAACAAAAGACGTTGATGACGCAGTGGCAGCTATTAATGGAGATTTAGGAATGCTTTGGATGTTACTTTCAGGTATCTTAGTTTTCTTTATGCAAGCTGGTTTTACGTTAGTTGAAACTGGAATGACGCGTTCTAAAAATGCTGCCAATATTGCCATGAAAAATTTATTAGATATTTGTGTAGGCTCACTAACCTATTGGCTTGTTGGATATTCTTTAATGTATGGAGACACCTCAAATGGATGGTTTTTCTGGAGTGGCTTAATGCAAGGAGAAGGTGCTGATTTATTCTTCCAAACCATGTTTGCAGCCACCGCAGCAACGATTGTATCTGGAGCTATTGCAGGTCGTACCAAATATTCTACTTACGCTATATTTTCAATTGTCATGACGGCTTTAATCTACCCAATTGCTGGAGGATGGCAGTGGCAAGGATCTGGCTGGTTAACCGAATTAGGTTTTATTGATTTTGCAGGTTCTTCTATTGTACACTCTGTAGGAGGATGGGCTGCTTTGGTTGCTGCCTTTATGGTAGGACCTAGAATAGGAAAATTTATTGATGGAAAAGTATTTCCAATCCCAGGACATAACCAAGTACTTGCTACTTTAGGTGTTTTTATCCTATGGCTAGGATGGTTTGGCTTTAATGGCGGTTCTCAATTAGCTTGGGGTGGAGCCGATGCTATTGGTGCTTCAAATGTTGTTTTAATTACGAATTTGGCAGCCGCAGCTGGTGGTTTGGGCGCACTCATCACCACTTGGGTATGGTATGGAAAACCCAATTTACCTCAAACATTAAATGGAGCTTTAGCCGGATTAGTGAGTATCACTGCGGGTTGTGGAAACATGACTGCTGTAGGTGCTGCTGTTGCAGGCCTTATTGGTGGTGTGATCGTTGTATTCTCTATAGAATTTATTGAGAAAAAACTTAAAATTGATGATGCCATTGGTGCTGCCTCTGTACACGGAGTTGCGGGTGCTTGGGGAACGTTAGTTATTGGGCTTTGGGGCGTTAATGGAGATACTGGCATTGGATTATTCAATGGGGGTGGATTTAGCCAACTAGGTACACAAGCCATTGGTGTATTGGCCTATGCCGTTTGGTCTATAGTGCTATCGTATATCATTCTGAAAGTATTAAAATCAACCATGGGTCTTCGTGTAACTGAAGAAGAAGAAACCGTAGGATTAGATTTATCTGAACATGGGGAGATTGCCTATCCAGGAAAAAGAGATAGAGGATAACATCGTTATTAATTTACTTGAACATACCTACTAAAAAGGAAACCTCAAAGTACTAATATACTTTGAGGTTTTTCTTTATACGCTTTCAACGAGCGTAGTGAGGTAGAAGTTTATACTGAGCGGAGTCGAAGTACGAAAACGTATACTACATAATTACATCTAAAAATACTACGCCGAATTACGACTCGCATTAATATTACCAAACAGGGAACGAGTCACTATTTTTTCGAAAATGGCAATTTGTGCTTCATCTCTTACGGGTGCTTTTTCAAGCTCCTGAATCTTTTTAAGTGCATATTGCTGAATGGTCAGTAATGGCAATACGATAGACTCACGAACAGCAATCGAAGCCTTTCCAGCTGGTTCTTCCTCCATTAACTCTGTAAATCCTGTCAGTTTTAAAATAAGGCGCTTTGATGTTTCATATTCTGTA
>CALFCI010000122.1 GCA_937951135.1 uncultured Aquimarina sp.
TCTTACGCATATCTGTTGGAGGCAAATACAATTCAAATTTACAAGTACTAGAGAGACTTAACATAATATCTGATTTTGAAAAATACAAAATTAGATACCATAACCTATCAAGTCAATATGCTGGTGCTCGGACGGATACTATTTTGATGTCATTCTCATTGTATAAATATACGCTGAATTAGGCTCGTTTTAAAATATAATTGATATTATAGTGTAAAAAAAAGGGAGCAAAATAAGTTTATTTTGCTCCCTTTTGAAAATGTCTAAAAGAGGTGTGGTTTAAAAGAAAGAATAACGCACTCCGAATTGTGCCTGCCATCTAGAACTATTGACACCAGCATCAGAAATATTCCAAACTTTTCCATTTCCATTACTTGGTGTTTGGAAAGTATATGTAGGAGTTGTGCTGTCAGACTCAAATCCTTCAAAGCTGATTAAAGAAGAATTTCTTCGATCACTTACTTGGTAGCGTCTTCCCCAATTTTTATTTAATAAATTAGTAAAGTTAAAAATGTCAAAACTGAATTTAAGCTCATGTTTTTTACCATTCTTATTTTTGATAAAGAAACTTTGTTCAATTTTTAAGTCAACAACGTTTTCAAAGGGAGTTCTAGCGCCATTACGTTTTGCATATTGTCCTCTTCGTTTGGATAAATGGTCATCACCTTCAATATATGAATTTAAGGCATTCCATTGTCCAGCAGCAGTTTCATTAGGTGAAATGCTACCATCATTATCAAAATCTTTATCTACCAATATAATATCATTAGCATCTCTTGGAACATAAATTAGATTTCTATTTTCATTGAAGTTAGAATCATCGTTATTTAATGTTCCATCATCATCATTATATACATAAGAGAATCGAGAACCTGATTGTCCATTATAAAATAAAGAAATTAAACTTTTCCCAAACTTAAATTCTTTTTGATAAGATATTGAACCAATAATTCTAGACCCAGAGTCAAATTTTGAGATATCTGCTTCATTCGCAAAGTTTCTACCATTAACATTACTATATCTATACCAGTTGTCTGAGTTGATAAAATCTGCGCCATCAAAAACCGATCTAGCTCTAGTGTAATTATAAGAAATACTTGTAGAAAGACCAAAAGCAAACTGTTTTTGTAACTGTGCAGATGCACTAAAAGAATGTCCTTTACTGGTGTTCGTTAAATAGGTAATTTCACTATATTTAGAATCGAGATCATTAGGATCAAAAATAGGACGGTTATCTCCAGTACCTGTTAAGGTTCCAATAGGTTCTCTAGTACGGTTTACATTTTGAACGGATAGGTTATTCAATGTTTTAGCATATTGAAAATCTACTAATCCAAATAAGCCAAAAGCGAACTTCTTCTCAAAAGAAACATTGGTTTTAAATACTTGAGGGAATTTAAAGTCTTTATCAAAAATATCGACACTTCCAGAAGGTGTGTTATCTGTAAAATCCTGATTATTGACATCTGGATTAAAAGGAATACCGCCAGCTCCTACAGGTCCAAATCCATCACCATTGAAGTCACTAGTAAATCCAGCAGCAAGTCCATTTCTTAAATAGACTCCTCCTGGCCAAACAAAAGGAACTCTACTTGTAAATATTCCAGCACCACCTCGTAATTTTGCAGTATTTTCAGTATCCAATTGATATTCTAGACCTAATCTTGGGCTAAATAACAGCTGTGTATTCGGTAATCTACTCGCTTGTGCTCCATTGATGTCATATCCTTGTGCTTCAATAAGTGGGATGGTATTAGTATTAAAATCATCATTAATTAATGGAGTATTACGATCATTAAAGACAGGAATGTCTAGACGTAATCCTCCTGTGATTTTTAATCGATTATTGACTTGAAACTCGTCTTGAATATAAAAAGCCAGTTGAGAAGCTTTAAAATCAGCTGCAGCAGAAATAGCATCATCTCCAATTTGTGTATTACCTACGGTGTGTCCGTATAAGTATAGATATGCTTCATCAGCAAAAAACTTGTCGGGACTAGAGTATTGATATCGAGCAGGATGCAGAGGAAGGAAAACATTTAGAATATCATAAAATTCATTATGTGTCCCCAATGTTAAAGTATGCTTATCTAAACTTAATGTAAAGTCATTGGTGATCGATAATGTCTTTTGCTTTACAGCATTAGCATGTGAAAAGGCTTCACTCCCTGCTTCAATACGAGCATTACCATCTTGAATTCTAATATTAGGAAAAACTTGACCTGTAGTGCTTCTATCATCGTTTACATTGGTATAACCAATGATGAATTTGTTAAATTTATTATTTCCAAAACGAGAGTTCAGTTCTAAAGCTGAAGAATGTGTAGTCGAAGGAAAAATTTGTGCTGAATTTGAAAATATGATTTCATCTGGGTTAGGTGAAATACTACCAGATTGAACTCCCTTAACATAACTATGTCGCAATGATATTTTGTGATTATCATTGATGTTCCAATTTACTTTTGCAATAATTTTTTCGCCCTTTAATTTAGCAGTGTTATTTCTGAAATTTCCAGCTTCATATCCATAAACATTTAGCAGTCGGTCATGAATTGCATCCACTGTAGCAATAGAAGAATTACCGTTATAGTCAGCAAAAGGGTATGTAGAAGGCGTTTCGTTACGTTGTAATTCGGTATTTATAAAATAAAATAGTTTATTTTTTATGATAGGACCTCCTATTCTAAAACCATACGTTTCTGCTTTAAATTCAGGAAGTTTAATTCGCTCTGTAGCTGGATTAGATGTAGGTGTTTTTCCAGCAAAACTTTCATTTCGTAATAAATAGTAAGCAGAACCTTCTAAATTATTAGTACCTGTTCTAGTTACGGCATTAATAGATCCTCCTGCAAACCCTCCTTTAGTTACGTCATAAGGAGCTACAGAAATTTGTATCTCTTTTATGGCATCGATACTAATAGGTGAGATACCGGCCTGCCCCCCATTTGTTCCAGAGTCAGATAAACCAAATAAATCATTATTGACAGCCCCATCTACAAATATTGCATTATAACGATTATTAATACCGGTAAAGCTAGTAGCATTTCCATTTTCACTATTAGAAATACTTGCCCTTGGATCTAATCGTGTATAATCGGTTAATCCTCTGGCTATTGTTGGCACCTGCTCTATTGTAGTTTTATTTAGGTTTGATCCAGTTCCAGATGAGGAATTAATCCTTCGCGAAACCTTTTTAATGACAATTTCATCAAGATCAAAAGTTTCATCTTGCAAGGTAATATTCAACCTGTAATTACTGCCCAATCGCAACATAATATCCTCTCTAACATAGTTTTTAAAACTGATGTAGGAGGCCTCTATTTTATAAGGACCACCCGTTTCCATGTTCAGAATTTTAAAGTTACCAGATCCATCAGTAATGGTATTATACTTCGATCCTGTAGGAGTATGAGTAGCAATAATTGCTGCTCCAGATAATTCGACGCCAGCTTTGTCGAAAACAGTTCCAGACATTTTACTTGTGGTAGATCCTTGAGCATGCGCAATTAAGCTGAATAACAAAAGACTAGCAAAACAAAACGCTTTGAAAAGTTGAATTTGATTTTTCATAATTAAGATAATGGTTTATACATGAGGTTATTTTAAATATTTGTAGTGATTATATGAAAATATAATGAACAAACGTTTGTGCAATTTAGACAAATACATATGTATTCCAAAAATATTAATCCAGAATATTAAAAAAATAAGAAAACTTAAAAAAATAGTGTTTATATGATCATTATGTTAAAAAAATCACAACATATTATATCATTCTATTAGTGTAGTGTTTTGAAAATCTATGTGTTTAGGTCTATTTCTGTGTAATTCCCATAGTTGTTTTATTGTTTTTAGCTTAGTACATGACAAAAATTAGCAAGCATCTGAAAAATAGTAATTAAACAACTTTTTTCAAGTACATAATTTGTTGTACTATTTTGACCCCGTGTCGGTACAAGAGATAATCCTGAATTCTCGGGAAAGACTAAAAAAATAGCGCGTATTTATTTATTTCACAGGAATATATATCCTGTTAAAAACCAAAGTGGTATCATTTTTTGTCTTGAATTCAAGTAGAATTATTCAAGCTTTATCCAGAAGTAAAGAAAATATTATGAGGAGGTTGATTTTGATCAAGCGAATATTTTGTGAATACTGTTAGTGAATTTGGAGGTGAAAATAGTATTTCAAAATATGTTCGTAATCAAGGATTAGAAAAGGAATATGGTGTTTTGCATAAATCAAATCAGTTAGTATTGTTTTAGTTTGATACCCTGTATGCTTACATCGGGGTAGCTCATTTGCTATGAAACAAAGTCAAATTGAAGTCTGTTGTCATAAAGGTATAGCTGTGTCTATGGAAGTATTGGAAAACGATTTATATTTTTATAATAAATATATACTGCTGGTTCTTTCCCAAGAGCACCAAACCATTGAGGGCAATATGGAGCCATCCAGATACAATCTCCTTTTTTTACAGGATACCATTGATCTGCTAGACGATAAATGCCCTGACCTTCCAGGTACATTAATCCATGTTCCATAATATGCGTTTCTACGAAGGGAAGATTTGCTCCGGGGTGATATGTGAAAATATTTATTGCCATATCAAAAGTTAGGTTTTCTTGATCAGGTAGTAAGTTTTGCATTAGTAAATCAGGATCATCACAATAAATAGTTTGTGGTATTGCTGATTGATGTGAAATAATAGGTTTAGGGGTGGGATAGTTTTCAAGAACCTCATAGGTTTTATGAAATGTTAATATTTGAGTCCCTGCAGTGAAATGATCAAAAGTATAAGATTGGGCGATTGGGATGTATACATAAGATCCTTTTTCAAGATTAGATTTTTTTCCGTGTAATGAAATGGTGCATTGTCCTTCTAGGATGTAAAAGAAAATTTGAGTTTTTTGAGTATTTCCCTTTATTGTTGTGTTGGGATTTGCTGTGATCAAAAGTTGACAAAAATGAGCCCCCATAGCTTCATTTATAATAACATTTACATCACAATTTGTCCATCCAGGAATAGTACTGTTTACAAAACCATCTCCAGTAATTAAGGCATGGTTTGGTTTTATAATGGTTCTAGATAAAGCAGTAAGCGGTATGGTATCCATATTATGTAGAGGTGTTAGTAATGAGATTAGATTGTATCATAGTATTCATAAAAAGGTGACAAGTATTTAAAGCTTCATGGATGTCTTTAGGGTTGGTGTATTCTTTTGGGTTATGACTGATCCCATCTTTGCATCGAACAAAAAGCATGGCAATGGGGGCTATTTTTGAAATCATGACCCCATCATGACCTGCACCACTAGGGATTTCTATTACAGGATTGATATTTGCTTTTACGATGCTAGAAGTTAGCATTGTTTTCAATTTATGATCACAAGTGACAGAAGCATTCGATTGCATGATTTTCCATTGACATTGTAATTGACGCTTTTTCGCAATAGCCAATGCTTTTTCTTTTAGAGTTGCCATCACTTCTGTTAATAATTGATCATTAGGACTGCGTATGTCAAGGCTATGAGATACATGACCAGGGATAACATTAGAAGTGTTTGGGCTTACATTGCATTTACCTATGGTTGCCACTAGTTGTTCTTTATGTAGTACTGCAATCTCCTCTGCGGCTAGAGCGAATTCCGCCACACCACAAAATGCATCATTTCTCAAATGCATTGGTGATGTACCGGCATGGCCATTTGTTCCTTCCCATTTAATATTTACTCTGGCTTGAGCCGCAATACTGTTTACGACGGCAACTGGTAAATCCGCATTACATAGTACAGGTCCTTGTTCAATATGAATTTCAAAATAACCAAGCCAATCTTTTTTTGGAATCATACTCTTGGTAATTGAATCTACAAGAGATCCATTTTTAATGATGACATCATGTAATGTTGCACCTTTGTCGTCTTTTCTTTGTAGCCATTTAGAATCGAAATTGCCAGCGATAGCAGAACTTCCTAAATAGGCAGTGTTAAATCGGGCTCCTTCTTCATCAGCAAATGCAATAATGTTAAGATGAAAAGGCAATTCGATATCCTCATCTATAATGCGTTGTACGATTTCTATTCCCATAATAATACCTAAAGGGCCATCATATTTTCCGGCATTAAAAACGGTATCATAGTGCGAGCCTATTACAAAGTGTTTTGCTTTTGAATGCTTACTGCGAAGGATTCCTCTAATATTTCCTAGGGCATCTTTACGGACTTCCATCTTAGCGGATATCATCCAATCTGATATCATTTTTCCTGCAATCACATGCGCATTAGTCATAAAAAATCGTGAAATACAAGATTCTTCATCGCTTATTGAACCAAGAACATTTAATCGATCAATAATTCGTTCTGTTTGTGTATTCATAATTGTGTAATAGAGGATTTTTTATACGATTTAAGTACTAAAGTCTTAGTGCTAGTGGGTTTCGAATTTTATAATGCAAGGTAAACTAAATAAAACAAAAGAACAAACGATTGTTCTACTCTCTTGTTTTTAAATTGCTATTACAGCTGAATTAGATAAGAAAACAGGTATTAGCTTTTAATATAAAATATAATTTTTAGTAGACTGGACTTCCCGCTAAAAACTGGACAAGGGTTTAAAAAAGCGGTCATCCTGCATCCGGGAAAGTGTTTTTTCATAGTGAAACGAAGAGAAATTGTATCGAAATTAGGCTTTTGCTTAAAATTCACTTGTCTTCGATACAATTTTCTATCAAAAATCACTGACTGACGTAAATTTTCTTACGTCGAGCTCAGGTTATTAGTAATTAGCGCCTATTTGTTAATAGACTCTTTGATATATTTCCTCCACTTTTTTGTTTCGCATTGTATTTAGCAACGACTCTAAGGAGGTCATCTTCTTTCTTGGTTTTAAGTTTTTCCTTCTTTATAAACTCTTTAAGATGTGCAGTGTCATCATCGATTAGAGCAAGCAATTCTTTTTTGTTTACAGGGATTTCCATGACCTTCCCATCTTCTTCTATATAGTAGGTAACAATTAATTTGATGGTCCCTTCATTTTTAGATGTAGATAAGGCAAATCCTGTAAATGAGTTATTTCCGGCTTCATAATTTGTGATGCTTAATGTATACCTTTTGTATACTCGATACGCATCATTTAGCTCTACGAGGACATAATATCCTTTTCTATTTTGTCCTCGTTGTGTTTTAAAGAAACAATAGTAATATTCTTCATGTTCAATTTGAATGCGATTATTGATATCGGGCTTGATACGAAATAATGCTTTTGTATTGAGTTCTAGATATTCTATATCATCTGTAAAGACATTGTATCGAAGTTCTGCAGTATGGTCTCCAAGTTCTGGATTTGAAGTTTTACTATTTTTAAACTTACGATTTTTCCATATAGAGCCAATATAGTTTTCATAAGAAGTGTTTTCATCAATAGGTTCTATAATTGATGTAGGGAGCTGAGCTAGCAATATGCTACTACAAAATGTACATAATAAAAGTAGTTTTTTTTTCACGGTGGTAGTGTTTTAATTTTTAATAAAGTTACTTTTTTTATCGATAAAAAACATTAAAAACACGTTTATTGGTTATTTTTACGAATAAAATAAATAATCGTTTGTTCTGTTGTGTTTTTTGTTTAAAAGATGTATTGTAATTATGTAATTAGCGCATTTATAATGTGTTAAAACCATAATTTAAAATGTTTTGTTATTGTTTTATAAGTGAAATACTGATAAAAATAACCTTACTGGTCAATGGCTTACATTTTAATACCTGTAGGAACCAAGGGTTTTTTGTTTCGTAACATTTAATATTTTTACTTTTCTTTGTTTATGTGAATTTAATTAGTGCATGGCAAAAATTAGTAAACATCTGAAAAATAGTAATTAAACAATTTAGTTCAAAGATATAATCGTTAGTAGTGTTTTAAAGGAGGTGTCGGGACAATTAACTGCACCTATTTTTGACAAAATTATTAATATAATAATAAATCAAGCCTATTACAAAAAGTACACTTGGTAAGGAGCGACTACTTAAATAATTTTGTTGTCGCATTCGTTGTGAAATTTCATCTTTTAGATCCTCAGAAGGAACACTGTTAATAAGAGTATTTCTGCCAAAAACCTCTAGTGTTCTAGCCATTTCCACCACTGTTATATCTTTCGATTCTCCTGGTTCGAAACGTACTGCAGTACCAGTAGGAATGTTTAAACGATACCGTAATAATGTTTCACGATCAAATTTTAAACATTTGTTGGTTTCTGCAAAAGGATAATGTGAACCAACTTGTATTGGTCGGTCTCCTATATTGGTCATGGTGATGCTCAGTGTTGGTCGACCTTCGTTTCCTTGCCTACTTTCATTTGTCCAGGTTGAGAATTAGACGCATTGTCCATTGAGATTAGAAGGTGTCTCTTGGTAAGTCCAGATCCATCCATATAAAGCAAGTCCATTATTGATGTTGGTTTGGCATATAGAATAGTACACAGTGACCAGCTTGGTGCCATCAAGAAAAGTGCCTTCGACTTGAATGTCATGTGTCTATTTGAGCAACACCAGACATGACATCATGGATACCAAGCATTTGCTTTCCAATATTCATGAGTTCTGCTATACGATATCCTTCACGAATCAATTCTAGGAGTTGGGTGCTAATTAAAGCAATAGTTTCTGCATGTTTTAATTTTAAACCTCTAACATATCGCTTTTGAGCTACAAATCCGGCTTGGTGAAGCCATAGTTTTTCTACTTCTCTAGGTGTCAATTTTATACATTATCTTTTTTATAGGACATGGGTTCTAATTTGATGCTGTTATTTTTTTTATGAATGTTTCCCAACTGTTATCTAATGCTTGTATTGCTTTTGTCCGCTGTTCACCTTCTAGTGTTGAATAAGTGATAGAATTATATACTAATTTCTTTAGCGCTTTAAGATCAAGTTCCCAAGCGAGATACGCCATAAAGAAATCATAACTCACCTCTTCATATCCAAATACCCCAGGATCATCATTACTAATGGATAGTTGTATCCCTTCCTTAAGTAATATTCTAGCAGGATGGTTACGGATATCAGATACATATTTCAGGATTTGATTGCTGATAGGGTTTACCTCGATAAGGATATCTTGTGCTTTGACTTTTTCAATTAGAGAAGGAAAATAGACTAAATTCAATCCATGACCAATGCGTTTTGACTTTAATAGTATAGCGTCATATAGATTGACATTTTTGGTCGAATTACTTTCTCCAGCGTGTAGGACTAATGGAAGTTTAAAGCCATATATTGTTTCTAGACTATCCAGGTTTTTCCAACTTTCTGCATAAAAGCTTATGGTGTTTCCTCGGTCTTCTTCAGCAACGAGATCAAAACCAGTGATAAAATCAGGGTATTTTTTCTTTAATTCGAAAGCCTCTATCAATTTAGTGTTAATTATAGGAATGTCCAAAAATTTCAAACTGGTATAAATCAATCGTAAAGAAAAATTAGGGTGACTCTGTTGTAGTTCTAAAACTATTTTTTGTAAATCTTCTATAGCAGTTTCTATAGGGTAACTTACCGTAGTATCGTCATATAAATGACTAAAAACGAAACGAATTTCGAGATGTGTAACTTGATCAGCAAGCAAATCGACAATTCCTTTTTTATAGTAGGCATTAAAGAAAGGTCTATAAGAAATAAGTGTATTAATTCTCATAAAACGTTTTTCAAAAGCTTTCCAAACATCTTCAGAGCTATTAGTGTTGCCTTTAAGCGTTAATAAGGCATAGAGTTCTTTTTCAAATTCAGGGTGTTGTTGCAACTTTTGTGATAAGGAGGTAAAACCATTAGGTGCATTTCCTTTATCATAAATTCTTAATTCACCATATAAAAATTGATCCGAATCTTGATCACAATAGACATAACAATTAGAGATTTTTTGAGCTTCTTTAATGATCCATTTTGCATTAGTCAGCCCTCCACTATGTGTGTGTAGCAGTCCACCTTTGGGCATATTTTGTATGAATTGATATAGGCTAGAAGTATCAATTATTGATTTAATAGTATGAAAAGGTTGTTTGTGGAAATTAGGAGCATGGAGTGCGATCCCTTGTGTAAACTGCTGTTTTAAAAGCGTTAACTTTTGTTGCGCATTAATTTCAGTTTTAGTAAGCATGATGTTATTATCAAAAGACTGTGTTTGGTCTTGTTGAATTAATGCTTTTTTAGAAGTGGTAGTAGTGGATAAAGTAGCCGTAGAACTGTTTTTTTGAGTACATCCAATGCTAAGTATTGTAATGCATAAGAGTAGCATAGAAGATGATATGTAATATTGAGTTACTTTTAACATGGTGATCTGATTTTTTTTAAGAAATACGCTTATAGTTATTATGCAAACAGTATAATATCAAATAGAGTACTGTTATTTTGAAACTTATTGAAATATATGAAAAAAAGGGGGGGCAACAATATCTTGCCGCCCCATCTTTTTCTTGAATTTAACATTCAATTCCGGTAAATAAAACAAACTTTTATCAATTAAAACAAAATAATGAAGTAAACTATGAAACTTAATATAATCTTGAACAATCGTTTGCGCAAGGTATGTATAATTTTTCGTTTTTATAGTGTTTAGTACTGTTTTTAGGGGATTAGTAGCGTTTCTAGGTTGGATTTATCATAAAAATAATATTTGACGTGTATTTTTGATAAAAACTCTTAAGTATCTTCTTTGGATAGCCCTGTTTTTTTATAGAGATTGAATACAATGCCTTGTGTTTTCTTAGTACATGACAAAAATTAGCAAGCATCTGAAAAATAGTACTTAGGGTCTGCTGAAAAGCTCAGGTGCCATTTTGGATTATAAACCTATCATATAACTAAATCATATTCATATCATTAATAATTAGTTAACACTAAATCTATCTAAGGCGATATACTATTTAATTTGCTAAAGGCAAACGGCTATTCCGAAGCGTCGGAAGCTAAACATGCATATTGATAACAGAAATAAAGCTTAGTTGTATGATAGGTTCCTAATTGTTTTCGCAGAGCAGATCGTATCTCTCTTTATGTATTTTTCGTTTCTTTTGAGTTACTTTAAGGTATTCCTTTCGTGTTTTTTATTTATAATTCCTTGCTTTGGAAATTCGAAACCCCATAAACAACATCCAAGAGCTTTTTAGATTTTTTTCGTACATCATTAAGTACATTCCAATTCGTTTACAGTATATCTATATTCTTTTATGATCTCACCGAGCCAAAGATGTTACACCGTGATTTTGTTTTGCATATTAAGTATTCATACTTAATATTATTGTTTTTTTAATATTTTATTAATGAAAATTATTGGATATAAGTAATTTTTTGATAAATAATTAAGTAGTAATACTTAATCCGTATATTTATCACGCAATCTCACCAATAGGTGTATTGTCAAATTAAAACTAACTTAAAAAGAAAAGAATGAGAACAAAATTATCAATCGTTGTGATATTGTTTCTATCTACTTGTTTTTATCAAAACAGTTTCGCACAAGGAAATTCAAAAAAGACTAAAGATCTCAAATTATTCAGAGAAGTTCCCGTACTACATCCAGTAAAAACTATGGAAAAAGATACGGTAGTGAAAAAAAGTAAATTTAAACCCTCTATTCAGGTGGGGTCTATCGTACACATGTTTGGTTCCTATGAGCAAAGTGGCTTCGGTCCTGGAGGCGGAGCAGCAAGAGAAACAAATAATGCAGATTCTTGGAGCAAAGGATTTTCACTATATAGAGCTCGAATATTAGTTGGGGGTAAATTAACTAAAAACGGTAGTTTCTTTCTTGAAACGGATATCCCGTCAATAATAGGAACCTCAAATGCAGACGGAGAAAAAAACGTGAAAGTAGCTCCCATTATTTTGGACGCACAATATGAACATACTTTTGGTAACCATATGGTTATTGCAGGTTTGCAATTGGTTTCTCATAACCGAAATGGTTTACAGGGAGCAGCAGGTTTAATGGCAAACGATTTTACGTATTTCCAATATCCGTATAATTTATTTGCCTCCCAACCACTTCAGGGTAATTTTGGTCGTGACCTTGGGATAAACGTTCGTGGATTTTTTCTAAAAGATAAATTAGAATATCGTTTTGGAATGTTTACAGGTCGTAATACAGGGGTCGCAAAAGATCCTCCATTACGTTATGTTGGTAGAGTTGTGTATAATTTCTTGGATGCAGAAAAAGATTATTATTATGCAGGAACAAAACTAGGCGCCGGAAAAACAATAGCACTAGGTGGAGGGTTTGATACACAAAGTTCTTATACCAATTTTGGTATTGATTTGTTTATGGATTTACCAGCAGGTAATGCTGGATCTATTACTTTAAATGCAGCTTTTTCTGCATTAAATGGAGGTACGGACACCGATTCTCCTAATTCTTTTGCAACACTAATACCTAAACAGACCACGCAATTTCTAGAATTGGGATATTATTTCAAATCAGTAAAACTACAACCATGGATTCGTTATGAAAGACAAGGAATCGATGCAGATGGATTAGTTCAAACCGGAGGTGTTGATGTATCTGCTTTTAATAACCTAAATACTGCTACAGTACTCGGAGGGGGATTGAATTATTGGTTTGCAGGGTATAACACAAACCTTAGACTGTCATACACTACTTGGAATCAAGAGAATAGCTTGGGGAAAAGTGATACTTATGGGCAAATATGGTTACAAACTCAATTTTTTATTTTTTAAGTAATCCGAATATATCACACCAAAAAATCATCAACTGTTAAAAACAATCAATTATGAAAATCATAAAAATTTCAACTTACTTTTTAAAATCAATTGGAGTCATTGCAGCTATGGCTTTATTATTGATTTCTTGTAACTCTAAGGCAGAGAAAAATAAAAATGAAACTTCGGAAGGAACTCCACAAACTTCAGAAGACCCTATAAAAATAGGGGTGCTCCATTCTTTAAGTGGCACCATGGCAATTTCAGAAGTCTCTCTTAAAGATGTTGTAGAAATGGCTGTAGAAGAAATTAATGAATCTGGAGGAGTGTTAGGTAAAAAAGTGAAAACTGAAATAGTAGATCCAGCTTCAGACTGGGATCTTTTTGCCGAAAAGGCCAAAGAATTATTATTAGAGAAAAAAGTAGCTGCCGTTTTCGGATGCTGGACATCTGTTTCTAGAAAATCGGTGTTACCTGTTTTTGAAGGAAACAATGGGTTGTTATTCTATCCAGTACAATACGAAGGGGAAGAATGTTCTAAAAATGTGATCTATACAGGAGCCACTCCAAATCAACAATTAATCCCTGCTGCAGAATATATGATGAGCGAAGAAGGTGGAGGATATAAAAAGTTTTACCTATTAGGAACAGATTATGTATTTCCAAGAACCGCTAATAAAATCCTAAAAGCATTTCTATTAGCAAAGGGAGTACCTGAAAAAAATATTATCGAAGAGTATACTCCATTCCATCATCAGGATTATCAAACCATTGTATCTAAAGTGAAGAAATTTGCAGCAGGAGGTAAAGCCTGTGTTTTGAGTACAATCAATGGGGACTCTAATGTTCCTTTCTATAAAGAATTTGCGAATCAAGGACTGTCTGCTTCAAGTTGTCCTATTATGGCATTCTCTGTTGCAGAAGATGAATTAAGAGCTATGGACACCGAATTTCTAGCAGGACATTTGGCAGCATGGAATTATTATCAATCAGCTGTATCTCCAGAAAATACAGAATTTGTGAATAGTTTCAAAGCATTTTGTGCTAAAAACGGTTTGCCAGGAGGTAAAGATCGTGTAACAGATGACCCTATCTGTTGGGCATATACAGGAGTGTATTTATGGAAAAAAGCAGTTGAGAAAGCAGGTTCTTATGAGGTAGACAAAGTACGACCTGCATTATATGGATTGGAGTTTAACTCTCCTGGAGGAATGGTGAAAATGGATCCTAAAAACCACCATTTAGCAAAACCTGTGAAAATTGGAGAAATCAAAATGGATGGGCAGTTTGATGTGATTTGGCAAACAGAAGGTTTGGTAGACCCACAACCTTGGTCAGAATATACTTCGCCAGGTAAAAGTTGTGATCACGTTGCTCACGGAGGAACGTATTCTATTTAGTAGTACTTTTAGAAAGTGATCTGAAAAATTATACCATTTAAGCTTTGAATTCAAAGCTTAAATGGTATAAGTATTATTTTGGGTAAAACAACCCTCCCAACTTTATGTCAAAGAGAAATTTTTTAGTTCCTTTTTGAAATAAAGTTGAATACATACTTCAGCAAGGTAAGTAGCACTGTTTTTAATGTTGTTTTTTAAACATATTTATACTGTGATTGCACTTCAGGTGACTTTGTTTTATTTTAATTTAAGGATATATACAATGAAGGTATACAAATGTATTGTGACATGCGCCATGATGCTCTTCTCTATTGCATTTTATGGCAATACCAATGATGATTTGACAAAGTTAATGTCATCTGATAGCGAAGAGAAAACAGAAGCATTACGACGGTTGATCGAGGCTCAGGATTTAGCTGCATTTCCTGTATTGAGTGCAATTAATGACAAGAAATTATTTGTTTATGGAGGAAAACTGGTAACATTAGGAAAAAAAACAACCCATAATAACATAACCGTATATGAACTGATAACGCTTTATCCAGAAACAAAGGGAATTACAGATCAAAAAAACAAATCCCTTACATTAGATAATGTAGATTTAAAAGAAATTACGTTTTCTCGTAAAGACAGACTCTCTATTATCCCTTTATTACCCTTTATAAATCTCACAAGCATTGATGATGAAGTGCGGAAGTTAGCCTATACTCAATTTCAAAATAAAGGAGACTACTCAACCCTTAAACGGATAGAGAAAGCAGCGTTAAGAGAAACGGATGAAGGTCTTATTCGTTTTGCAAAAGAAACCATATTGTCTATTCGATTACAGAATGCAACCACTGAAAATGTTCAAATGGATCTGATACAAAAATTGGTAAAAAACAAAGGAGATAATAATCTTAATATTCTAACAACTTTTATAGATCGTCCCGAACTGGATGCCGTATTTAAAAAGAAAGTAAAGATACAAATCAGTAGTATCGAGAATCGTTCTAATAGGATTGAGTGGGTTCAGAATCTGTTTAGTGGAGTTAGTTTGGGAAGTATTTTGATTTTGATAGCGCTAGGGCTATCAATTATTTATGGGTTAGCAGGCGTAATTAATATGGCACATGGAGAATTTATGATGATCGGTGCTTATACTTCTTTTTGTGTACAAGAACTTTTTAAAATGACCAGTGCAACTGGTGAATTAAGTGACTTTTTTTTCTGGGCATCTATTCCATTAGCATTCTTAGTTTCTGGTCTTTTTGGATTACTTGTCGAACGATTGATTTTACGAAAACTTTATGGTAAGCCTTTAGAAAGTCTATTAGCAACTTGGGGGATTAGTTTAGTATTGATTCAACTGGCTAGAACAATTTTTGGAGATTTAACTTCTGTAAAAGCACCATCTGTATTATCGGGTGGTTGGGAGGTGGTACCACAATTAGTACTACCATATAATAGGATTTTTATTATTCTCATGACCACAGCGATGATCGTACTTACCTTTTTGTTTTTATATCGTTCTAAAAATGGTTTACGTATTAGATCTGTTACTCAAAATAGAGCAATGAGTGCTTGTCTTGGGATTTCTACAAAAAAAATTGACGCAATGACTTTTTTTATAGGATCTGGCATTGCAGGCATTGCAGGGTGTTGCATGACACTGATAGGAAATGTCGTTCCCGATATGGGACAGACCTATATCGTAGATTCCTTTTTGGTCGTGGTAACAGGAGGTGTCGGAAGTCTATTCGGTACCATTGCCGCTGGCTTGGGAATCGGGCAATTAACCAAACTTTTAGAACCTGTTTTTCAGGCTGTATATGGAAAAGTTATCATTCTGGGATTCATCATTTTCTTTTTACAGTTTAAACCTAAGGGGTTATTTCCTGCAAAAGGAAGAGTTGCGGATGATTAATTTTTCGATTAACCCATATAATATGACTGTTGAAAAACAAAAAATATAAATAGATGAAATCAGTATTTAAAAATAAATCATACGATTACCTATTATTCTTAGGAATCTTTCTGATCCTACTCCCTTTAGGATATCTATTTGACATTGTATCCATCACTACCATTTCTCTTTGGGGACGTTACTTTTGTTTTGCTATCGCAGCAATCGGAGTGGATATATTATGGGGGTACACAGGAATTTTATGCATGTGTCAGGCGCTTTTCTTTTGTATGGGAGGTTATGGTATTGCTATGCATATGCTATTATCAGCTTCCGGAAAAGGGGTTTATGGAAGTGCTATCCCCGATTTTATGGTTTGGAATCAAGTAGCGTCATTACCTTGGTTTTGGGAGCCTTTTCATGGGTTTCCCGTAGCAGTATTAATGTGTATTCTAATCCCTGGTCTTTTTGCAGGAATTTTCGGATACTTTATATTTAAGAGTCGTATTAAAGGCGTTTATTTTGCAATCATAACTCAGGCATTAGCCTTAGCCACCTGGTTGCTTTTTTTACGAAACGAAACCATGATGGGAGGCACTAATGGGCTAACTGATTTCAAAATGCTACTAGGATTTGATCTTAGTACTTCTGCTACCAAATTTGGACTTTACATCATATCTTGTTTCGTATTGATCGCAGTTTATATCGGAGTCAAACAACTGGTAAAATCCAAATTCGGAAAAGTACTGATTGCCATACGAGATAGTGAATCCAGAATTCGATATACATCCTATAAAATTCAAAATTACAAACTCGTTGTATTTGTATTGGCAGCAATTATTGCAGCCGTTGGAGGGATGCTATATGTTCCACAAACAGGAATTATCACACCGGGTAGAATGAATGTAACAGCTTCTATAGAAATGATTATTTGGGTAGCATTAGGAGGGAGAGGAAAACTAAAAGGTGCAATATTAGGAAGTTTATTTATTAATTTCTTATATAGTATTTTTACCACTGCATTACCAGGCTCTTGGTTATATGTTTTAGGAATACTATTTATTGTTACTGTATTGTATATAGATCAAGGGATTATTGGTTTACCCAATCAGATCAGAGAATATCTCAATAAATTAAAAACGAGAAAAGCATGAGTACTCCCAAAACGATATTAGAAGCCCATAATTTAAAAGTCGCCTTTGGAGGTGTACAAGCATTGGATCTTAGTCTTTTTAAATTAAAAGAAAACGAATTACGCGTTATCATAGGGCCCAATGGAGCTGGAAAATCTACTTTTATGGATATTATTTGTGGAAAAACAAAAGCAGACTCTGGTAAAGTGTTGTTTAACGGAAACTCTATTTTGGGAAAAACAGAAGTAGCCATTGCAAAACAAGGTATTGGGAGAAAATTCCAAAAACCTTCAGTATTCTCTAGCTTATCAGTATATGATAATTTACTATTAGCCTACCAGATGCCCAAAGATGTATGGAGTTCAATTATTTTTAGAACCAGTCCAGCAGTATCTGATCGTATCCATGAAGTTGCAGAACGTGTGGGTTTAGAAGATTTTCTAAACATACAGGCAGGAAGCTTATCTCACGGACAGAAACAGTGGTTAGAAATAGGCATTGTAGTCATACAAAATCCTAAGTTAATGTTAATTGATGAGCCAGCAGCTGGAATGTCTGACGCAGAAACAGCAAAAACAGGAGCATTAATTTTGAGTCTAGTCAAAGAACATTCTGTTATCGTTATTGAACACGATATGCATTTTGTGGAACAGATAGCCAATGAAAAAGTAAGTGTTTTAGTAAGTGGAAAACTAATTATGGAAGGGACTTTTCAAGATGTTCGCGCTGATGAGCGTGTGATAAATAGTTATTTGGGTAGAGCAATATAATGGAACAAAATATGATATTAGAAGCAAAAAATATAACAGCAGTATATGGAGAAAGTCAAATTTTGTGGGGCATGGATCTACAGGTAAAACCCGCTTCTATCACTACAATTATGGGTAGAAATGGGGTAGGAAAAACAACATTTCTAAAAACAGTCATTGGTTTGCTACAAAGTCAAGAAGGAACACTTTTATTTAATGCTAAAAACATAACAACCTTACCACCGCACAAAAGAGCAAAATTAGGAATTGGTTATGTTCCTCAGGGTCGTGAGATTATCCCAAAATTAACTGTATACGAAAATTTAAAATTAGGATTAGAGAGTACTACAGAGAAAACAATTCCAGAGGATGAAATTTATGAACTGTTTCCTATCCTTAAAGAGTTTAGAAAACGACTGGGAGGTAATTTAAGTGGAGGGCAGCAACAGCAATTGGCAATCGCGAGAGCCATCACTGGTCGACCAAAATTGTTATTGCTCGATGAACCTACCGAAGGGATACAACCCTCAATTAGTCAAGAAATAGCCAGAATCTTATTACGACTTAAAGAAGAAAAAGGGATTTCTATTTTGCTAGTAGAACAAAAAATAGATTTTGCCAAAAGCATTACAGATTATTATTATTTTATGAATAGAGGAAGGGTAGTAGCAGAATCCGAAGCAGCAAAAATAAGTATTGAAGAAATTAATAGTTATAATTCGATATAAAAAACAGTTATTTGTTTTTTAGTCTTTTTCAAGGATTCGGGATTGCTTCTTGTCTCGACACGGGGTTTAAAATAGTGCAAAAGCTTAGATACTCCCCCCGACGAAGGTTTGGGGTTTTACAGAAGTTCATTAATTACTTGTTTTTAAAAAATTAGTTGCTATGTTTTAGATTTAGGATAATCAACGTTTTATAGATACTTGCTCTGTTAGACCTACTAAGTTTCCAAAACCTAGTAGGCCTAAATTACAAAGTGATGATGTAACTTTACATAGAAAATAACTATTTTTTGTCATGTACTCAGAATTTTTTTATATAAAATACCATTTTTGATTTGTTTAAAAGAAAATGATGAACTTACTTTATATTTCTATCGAAATAGAAATCCATAAGGCTCGTTTTTATAACGTGAATTTAAAGTGTAATGAATAGTACTAAACCATAATTTCAAATGAGATTAACACCTAGAGAAATAGAAAAATTATGGCTACACCAAGCAGGATTTGTAGCTCAAAAAAGATATGCCCGAGGACTAAAACTAAACTACCCGGAAACTATTGCACTGATTAGTACGCAAATTTTAGAGTTGATTAGAGAAGGATATTCAGTTGCAGAATTAATGAATATGGGAAAACAAATTTTGGGATTAGATGAGGTAATGCCCGGCGTAGCAAAAATGATAGATGATGTACAGGTAGAAGGCACTTTTCCAGATGGAACAAAACTAGTTACAGTACATCATCCAATATGCCAGACCAAAATTAATAATGGTCTTGCCCTGTATGGTTCAGGATTGATAAAAAGTAAAAAAACTATTGTTGTTGATAATGTGTCTAGTACCTATCCAGGAAAAATCATGGTTGTCGACCAAGAAATAGAGTTAAATAAGGGAAGAAACACTATGGTTATTAGAGTGACTAATCTAGGAGATAGACCTGTGCAAGTAGGCTCTCATTATCCATTTGCAGAGACTAATAAATGCTTGCTATTTGAAAGGGAAGCCTGTTTGCGGTATCGATTAAATATCCCTGCAGGAACAGCTGTGCGTTTTGAGCCTGGAGAAGAAAAAGAAATAGAATTAGTAGAAATGGCAGGCGAAATGAAAGTTTATGGAGGAAATTCGCTTATCGATGGAGCACTGACCAAGGATCGAGAAACAGCTATTTTTATAAAAATGAAACAACAACAGTATCTAAAACCGTAATCCAATGAGCAAAAAAATCCATAGAGAAGCCTACGCTGATATGTACGGAATTACTACCGGAGATACCCTTACACTTGGGGATACTAATCTGATTATTCAAGTAGAAAGAGATGAAACCGTATATGGTGAAGAATGTAAGTTTGGTGGCGGAAAAGTATTAAGAGATGGTATGGGACAAGCATCGGGTGTCACCCAAGAAAATGCTCTTGACCTCATGATTACCAATGCATTAATTATAGATTATACCGGAATTTACAAAGCAGATATCGGGATTAAAAACGGTAGAATTAAAGCCATCGGAAAAGGAGGGAATCCGCATATAATGCCCGGTGTCCATCCAGATATGATTGTTGGAGCAACCACCGAAATTATTGCAGGTGAAGGATCCATAGTGACGGCAGCAGGAATAGATAATCATATCCATTTTATATGCCCACAACAAATAGAAGAAGCACTAGCTTCTGGGATATGTACTTTTGTAGGCGGTGGTACTGGTCCAACAACGGGAACTAATGCTACTACCTGTACCCCCGGTGCTTTTCATATAGAAATGATGCTTAAGGCTACCGATCAATACCCGATGAATTTTGGTTTTTTAGGAAAAGGAAACTCTTCACATCCTAGGGCATTAGAAGAACAAATAGAAGCGGGTGCATTAGGATTAAAATTACATGAAGATTGGGGCTCTACACCTGCGGCAATTGATACCTGTTTGTCTATAGCAGATATCCATGATGTACAGGTATGTATCCATACTGATACATTAAATGAAAGTGGATTTGTAGAAATAACCAAAGAAGCACTTAAAGGAAGAACTATTCATACCTACCATACCGAAGGTGCTGGAGGAGGTCATGCGCCTGATATTATTACCTTATGTGGAGAACCTAATGTATTACCATCCTCTACCAACCCCACACGTCCATACACTGTCAATACTATAGATGAACATCTAGATATGCTGATGGTATGTCATCATTTGGATAAAAATATTCCAGAAGATGTAGCTTTCGCTGAAAGTAGAATTCGGGGAGAGACCATTGCTGCCGAAGATATTTTACATGATCTGGGGGCTTTGTCAATGATAGCTTCTGATTCTCAAGCTATGGGAAGAGTTGGTGAAGTGATCTGTAGAACATGGCAAACCGCACATAAAATGAAAATGCAGCGTGGGCCATTGCCTGAAGATGAGGGCACCAAGAATGACAATTTTCGTGTAAAACGATATATTTCTAAATATACTATTAATTCAGCATTAGCGCATGGATTTTCTGATGAGATCGGTTCTATAGAAGTTGGGAAACTAGCAGATCTGGTCTTATGGAAACCTAAATTTTTTGGTGCTAAAGCAGAATTGATTATTAAAGGAGGGGTGATCGTACAGGCACAGATGGGAGACCCCAATGCATCGATCCCAACACCTCAACCTTACTATTCACGCCCAATGTTTGGGGCTTTAGGAAAAGCGGTTGGAAATACTTCAAAAGTATTTGTGTCTAAAGCGTCTTTGGATACAGTAGCCTCCTATGCATTAAGTAAAGCAGCAATTCCGGTTAAAAACTGTAGAAACATTAGTAAAAAAGATATGAAGTTTAATGATTTGCTACCGAATATAAAAGTAGATCCTGAACGTTACCATGTCACTGTAGATGGAGAGCATCTAAGCTGTGAACCTATAGATAAAGTGCCTTTAGCACAACTGTACTATTTGTTTTAATATGAACACTGCCAGTATATTTCAATTCATAGATTCTTCCCTTCCTGTAGGTGGATTTGTATATTCCATGGGCATGGAATCTGCCATAAAAAGCAATGCGCTTAAAACTGAAGAAGATCTAAAAAGATATTTACTTACGTATGCAGCGCAATTATTTTCTTTTGAGTTCCCTTTTTTAGATGCCGCATATCATGCTAGTGACCAATGCACGACATGGTCATCTTTGGTAACCACCTATAAAGTAATGTTAATGAACCCTCCAGTAGAAAAAAGCGCTCTTGTATTGGGTAAAAACTGGTTGAGATTATTATCCTCTCTCTTTGAACATCAAGAAATGGTCGATTTAAAAAACAATCTCGAGACTCAAAAAACAGCATTATACTATACCCTCATTTTTGGAATGAGCATGAAAGCCTTGGGAGTTTCATTATCACAAACTAGAGAGATGTATTTGTACACGGCACTTCGGGATCAGGTAACAGTACTCACTAGATTGGGGACAATAGGACCTATGGGAGGACAAAAATTATTAGCATACCTCTTAACACAAACCGAAGTAACGCTAAAACAATATATAGAAGTCCCCTATATACAGGCAAAGAAATCAGCATATCTTATGGAAATCATGCAAATGAATCATGATAAAATATATTCAAAACTATTTCAGAATTAACTTAAAGAATACCAATATGAAATTAGAATTCAAACATCTATTAGAACATAAATTAGACTTTGATACGCCTGGGACGTTTTCACATCGGGAATTCATCCGAGAGGATCGGGATTATCAGAAACGCCCCTTTACGATAGGAATTGGAGGACCTGTAGGTACAGGAAAAACAGCATTGATCAGACAATTGTGTGTCACATTGAGAGATCGTTGTTCTCTAGCCGTAGTCACCAATGATATTTTCACTAAGGAAGATGCAGAGTTTTTAACTCGAAATAAAGCATTAGCCCCCGAAAGAATAGTAGGCGTAGAAACCGGAGGATGTCCCCATTCTGCAATACGTGAAGATATTTCTGCAAATATGCATGCATTAGAAGAATTGTATACAAAATTTCCTGATATAGAAATACTTATCGTAGAAAGCGGGGGAGACAATTTAGCAGCACATTTTAGTAAAGAATTAGCGGATTATTCGATCTATGTAATTGATGTATCTGGAGGGGATAAAATTCCAAGAAAAGGAGGGCCTGGAATCACTCAATCTGATTTATTAATCATTAACAAAATCGATTTGGCACCGATTGTCGGTGCGGATTTATCGATAATGGATAGAGATTCTAAAAAAATGAGAGGAAATGGTCCTTTTGTATTTGCCAATGTAAAAGATAACGATGGACTGGACACCATAATAGCGTATATCTTTCATGCCAAAGCACATGCTTTAAAAGAGGCAGATGCACATTAATACCATGTAAAAATTTGAGTTCAAGATATAGAAGCAGCCTACGCCCGGACCTAGTACTTCCTTATTAGAGGGTTGTAATTTAATAAGCTAGGGTGCTCAAGAGATGCTGATATGTCATTCATTATTTTTTTAAGAGATAATATATCCACGGCACTATACCGACCAATAAAAGCATCAGGATTAATGCGACTGGTATTGATTTGTAATTGTTCTGAGAGATCAGAAGTATTGCTTTTTTCTAATGCTTCTTGTAGCAGTTGAACTTTCTCTGAATGCTCATTACCAATCAAAAAAAGATTTAAAAAAGAAATATGGTCACCCAACATTCCTGGAGAGTATACGTCCATACGTTCAGGGTTCAAACCGAAGTTATCCCAAATGATTGGGTGACCATTTTTTACTATTTTAGTCGTTGTCTCATAGTTTTTGAAATCAAAAGATTCTCCATTGGCTGTTCTTCCTGCCGAAAACCAATCTACAAAAAGTAACACGCTATCATCGTGAACAGTGATGTCGGATGATTGCAAAAAATTACCCCCTTTATGCATCACCAAAGGATCATTGAAGAATACATGAAAAGCATTCGATTCTATATCCATCGATAGGCTTTGTTTGCATAACATACCAGTACTTTCGTATACTCGTGTATTGGCTTGTGAACTGACAATAGAGGTGGTGTTTTTTTTACACTTTACGTTCAGCCGAACTTCATCACCTTCTACAAATCCCCCACCATAGCTTGTTATCATACAAACACCAGTGTTTTTTTGTGATTTAGGATTAACAATTTTCAGCGGTTTGATACTCAGTTGCTCTGTTAATATTGTTTCCTTCTCATGCAACTCAAATGTTAGTAAAGAAGCCTCTTTTTTTTCTGTTTTTTTAGCCAAATGATACTCAATTAATTGTTCGAATTATAGCAGTTCAAAATTATGAAAATATATATACATATCTTAATGTGCTAAACTTTAATAAATATAGGAATTATTCTGTTAATTCTGAATAGTTCCGGATGTGTAAAAAATTACATTATATTTATTGGTCTCAGAAATAGTTAAAACTATGCACTTTAGTGCATCTCGCTTTAGCTTCTAAAAACTGTTGAGATTAATGATTTTTTTATCGTTAGCTTTTGCGAATTTTTGCTAAAGGCAAGCTGCTATTCCGAAGCGTCGGAAGCTGAACACGCGTATTGCTGACTTT
>CALFCI010000123.1 GCA_937951135.1 uncultured Aquimarina sp.
GGCAATAGATACCCAAACAGACACTATCTGTCTCATCGAACTTGAAAAAGGAACGATCCTCATCAACAGCCGTTTTCATGATCCTACCAACATCACCATCACAAAAAACGGAATCACAGAAACCATCGACTTTCCAGTCACAGTACACGGGTATCATTATGAAATTTTACACTGCCAAGAAATGCTAGCACAAGGCAGAACAGAAAGCAATATCATGACTTTTGAAAAAAGTATGCAACTCATTACGTTGCTTGATCAGGTACGCAAAAAGATTGGTTTGAGATACGATTAGCTAGGGCACTCCTACATAAGCAATCGTTTAAAACAATACATTTCTATATCTTTATAGGATGAAACAACTAAAATACAAAGAGACACAAACAATGTATTGGTTTGTTGCACTATTTGCATTTATCATTATTTTAATCATACTCGCTACTTATTTTCAATGGGGAAATAGACCTATCACATCTTGGTTATATGCTGTTCCATTACTCATTATTAATATCCTACCAATAATTGCCTTTTATAATATGACCATTACCATTGATACAGAAATGGCAACCGTAAAATTTGGAATAGGATGGCTACAAAGAAAAATCCCCGTACAAGATCTTGACCTCACTACTGCAGAAATTGTAAATCTACCTTGGTATGTGGGAGTAGGATATCGCATTAATAACAGAGGAACCTTCTTTAATACAAAACCGGGTCCTGCACTACTCATTAAAACAAAAAATAAGAAAAATGAGTTTTTTGTAGGCACCAAACAGGGCAAGAAGATCATTGCTATCATACAAGAAATTCAAAATACATAAGAATCATTTTCCTATAGCGTATTTGTATAAAAAAGTTACTATACACGACATACTTTCAAAAAAGAATAATTGTCACTATTATATCTTACTTTATAAGTGACGATATTTGAACAACTCACCTTTAACCCATATTATGCATTAGAAAATTTATTACAGATGTGAATTACTGCAAAATATACCACTACGTTACATTTTTAAATTTAACCATAGCGATGCTATGCTAAAACTCATAAAATGCTATATTTTATTGTACTTCCCACCTTCATTATAAAGTTCTAACGCATAATACGGATTTAATCTAAAAAAAATATGTCACAAGAAAATCAACATGTAGAAACATTTAAAGCGACCGCTCAAGGGAATGGATGGCCTACCACAATTAACATAACGGACACAGAATGGGTACTACAAACAGATGAACCTACAGAAGATGGCGGTTCTAATAGTGGCGCAAATCCTATGCAATACTTTGCAGCTTCACTTGCTGGCTGTCAGAATGAGCAAGCCCAAGTCGTAGCAGAAGAATTAGGAATAACGATCAACAAGATTGATATCACCTTAGAAATAGATATGGATCTCTCTAGTTTTATGGGAGTGACTGATACGTCAAAAGGAAGTTATAAAGAAGTACGACTTAAAGCAATTGTACACGGTGATGTAACTCAAGAACAAGTAAACGAACTTGGAAAAAAAGTAGATAATCGCTGCCCTATTTTAGGATTACTTGCATCAAGTGGTTGTAAAATTGTTAGTCATTGGAGGATCTAAACAACATTTGATTTCTTTCTCTCAATAAAGAAACCTATTAAAACAAAAAAACACCTTCTGAAGAAGGTGTTTTTTTATATATGATAATGTATAGTAAGCAACTTACATCGCTCCCCATTCTTTTAAAGAATCGGTGTTCATCTTTACGTAATCTGCGTTACCTTCTTCTTTTGCTCCTGCAAGAGATGCTTTGGCTGCTTTGATAGCTCCTTTCTTATCTCCGCTTTTTGCAAGGATCAATGACTGCTGACGTAATTGCCAGAAAGCTGGTTCTTTAATCATAGACATAGCCTTGTCCATATATTTTTTTGCCGTATTGATATCCTTATCATTGCTAGCCATATACACAGCAGCTGCATAATAATCTCCAGCACCTGGACCTGCCATTACTTTTTCTATTTGAGCAGTAACCGTCTTATCAGTAGGAACTCCAAAAGGAACCGCTACATAGGTGTTTTCCCATAAGATTCCAAGATGTGCACCGTCGCTTTTAAGTTCATCAAATGTCATAGTGAATGAATCAACATTCATTGGCATTTGTTGTACTGGCACATTTACCGTTGCAGCTACTTTTGAATCATCCAATACACTTGGTGCTCCACCTCCTTGGTAATCAGTATAAAAATATACCGTCCATGAAGATGCTTCTGGCTTCGTAAAAATAGCGTATGTTCCAGCTTTAAGGTCTTTTCCTCCTACTGTAAAATCTGTAGAAAATGTAATCTTTGTTCTTTGGTTTGCTCCTGTTCTCCAAATTTTCCCATAAGGCACTAGGTTTCCAAAAATAGTTCTTCCACGCATTGCTGGTCGTGAATATTCTAAGGTCACATCTGTTAATCCTACTACTTGTTCCATTTTTGAAAACGGACTTGGTGCAGGCGTGTTAATTTGTGCGTATGATCCTACGGTCAATAGGCTCACAAAAGCAACTAAAAGTAATTTCTTCATGATAATTTAGATTTAAATGTGTTATGTGGTTATATGTAATTTTATCTCTTATACCACCTATTAATTTAACATAGTATAAATTTTAAGTGCTATTACATGAACTTTGGTGTACTTCCAACGTTTATGTCTTTACAAAAATACTATTCCCTCACCTAGCAAACGTTAACAAAATCTTAATATCGCAAGATGTATCTTTGTTCAAAATTTAAAACTTATGAAGCGATATATCGCCGAAGTTATTGGTACGTTTTCTATGGTTTTTTGTGGCTGTGGTGCCATGACCGTTAATGAGATTACAAATGGTGCTGTAACGCATCCCGGAATCGCTATCACCTGGGGACTGATTGTCATGGGAATGATTTATGCCTTTGGAGATATTTCTGGCGCTCATTTTAATCCTGCCGTTACGGTGGCTTTTGCTTATGCAAAAAAATTCTCTTGGCGTGAAGTACCAAAATATATCATAGCACAAGTCTTAGGAGCTACTCTTGCTGGAGCTATGCTTTGGTTCTTATTTCCTGAAAGCGAATTTCTGGGAAGTACCGTCCCCTCTTTTGATCACTATAGAGCCTTTGTACTAGAAATTTTACTCACCTTTTTCTTAATGCTCGTTATTATTAATGTCTCTACAGGATCTAAAGAAATAGGAATCATTGCAGGAATTGCCATTGGTGGTATTGTATTACTAGAAGCCATGTTTGCTGGCCCTATGACCAATGCGTCTATGAACCCTGCACGCTCTATCGGACCTGCTATTTTCTCTGGAAAATGGGAACCGATGTGGTTATATCTCACCGCCCCATTTATAGGAGCAATCCTTGCGGTGATGAGTTGTAAACTTGTCAAAGACGATCAGTGTTGTGATGTTGATTGTTAATCAAGTTATGTAAGCATTAACGTTATATCTCCTTCACTATTCCGACATACTTTTTAAAAGAAAAAACCCTAACTTTCTAGTGACTTTCTTTTAAAAACATAAGACATGAATAGAAGGACCTTTAATACCAAACTATCCAAAGCCATCGGTGGCGTGGCTTTACTAAGTAATATTCCATTAGCC
>CALFCI010000124.1 GCA_937951135.1 uncultured Aquimarina sp.
ATTATCACACACGCCATGAAACTCATTTACATTCAGGAGGAAATGCTATTAGCATGGAATTTATAAATACCTTACTATAATGAAATTTTTCTTACTAGCTATTTTAATACTATTAAGTTGTAAAGAAAACAAACAGCTTGATGACAATTTGTTTACTAAAAAAACAATAAATAAAAAAATAGATAAACCCGTAAAAAAAGAAAATTCTTTTACTGTCATTAAAAAGACGTTAAGTAAAATTAATACTGATTCCATATCTAATTCATATAAATTGCCTTTTGGTGAACAAAAGTTAATAGAGACAAAATTCCCAACACGTTGGGAATTTGATTTGAATTTAAAAAGTTCAGATATTGAAGGGAATAAAATAAATAGTAGTTTCGATACTATTTCTAAAAATTTACAAAAACTATTTCGTTCAAATACCAATCAGTTAAAAAATCATTATATAAGACAAGAGTCTATCACAAATAGCCACTTAAATAAATATCTAAATACAGATAAAAGCAAATTAAAAGGATTTTCAGAAAGCAATAAGCTAATTGGCTTGTTTCCAAATAAATTTAATTATAAAATATGTTTATTTTCAGAAAATGTTAATGTTGACTATAATAAATGGGGGGATTTAGTAATAATAAATAAAAGTGGTGAAATAATAAGTGGTTTAAATGTTTACAATTATTTTGAAAAATATCTTGTTGCTCAGCAAAAAATGTTTTTCATTGACAAAAATTACATCATTCATATTAAAGATTTCTTGATGTATGAAGATTCTGGAAATTTACTTCAATCTAAAATGTATCAAATCTCAAATGAAGGTAAATTTATTAGATATTATAGAAAGGATGGGAAATATAAAGACGATAAAGAAGAAGGTTTTGTTAAAAACAATACTAGAAATGGTAAATGGATTGAGAAAATTTCAAATGGTTTTATAAATGATTACACTTATGTCGAATCTGAATATAAAGAAGGTATACTGCTGGGTAAAAGTCATTTTTACGAGTATGGTTATGATAAAAATGAATATGGAGAACCTATTATCAAAACTGGAAAAAAAGGAAAATTATTATATACAGAAACCTATACAGATGGTGAACTTCAAGAAAGAACATTTGTAGAGTGATTGTGTGATATGCCTTTAGCACTGTAGGCTTCCCTAAAAATGACCTCCTCCCGATAAACTGGACAGTTTAGAACTAGAGTTTTTATGGCAAAAAAAGCAGCAATTTTAAATTGCTGCTTTTTAATAAAATTAGTAGTCTACTAATCTATAATACTTATATAGTAATGTACATCATAGCACATTCATTACTTAGTACCTATAATACTCAGGCTTGTAAGGGCCTTCAACCGTAACACCAATATAAGAAGCTTGATCTTCACGCAGTGTTTCTAGCTCTACTCCTAAGCGCGACAAATGTAACTTAGCTACTTTCTCATCTAAATGCTTTGGCAGCATGTATACATCATTTCCGTAACGTTCTGGATGATTCCACAACTCTATTTGCGCCAAGGTTTGGTTTGTAAATGAATTACTCATTACAAAACTTGGATGCCCTGTAGCACAGCCTAAATTTACCAAACGTCCTTCTGCAAGAAGAATAATGTCTTTTCCATCAATAGTATACTTATCCACTTGAGGCTTAATTTCTACTTTGGTATCTCCATAGTTTTCATTCAACCAAGTCACATCAATCTCATTATCAAAATGTCCGATATTACAGATAATAGTCTTGTCTTTTACCGCTTTAAAATGCGCTGCTTGTACAATATCTTTATTTCCTGTTGTTGTGATAACAATATCAGCATTACCAATAACCGTATTCAACTTTTTCACCTCAAATCCGTCCATTGCTGCTTGTAATGCACAAATAGGATCGATTTCAGTAACCGTTACAATAGCACCTGCTCCTTGAAAAGAAGCAGCCGTTCCTTTACCTACATCACCATATCCACAAACTACAACACGTTTCCCTGCCAACATAATATCTGTAGCACGGCGTATTGCGTCTACCGCACTTTCTCTACATCCGTATTTGTTATCAAATTTAGACTTAGTTACAGAATCATTTACATTAATTGCAGGGATTGGTAAAGTTCCATTTTTTACTCTCTCATACAAACGGTGTACTCCAGTTGTAGTCTCTTCTGATAACCCTTTAATATCTTTTACCAGTTCTGGATAGCGATCCAATACCATATTGGTTAAATCTCCACCATCATCCAAAATCATATTTAAAGGCTTGCGATCCTCACCAAAAAATAAAGTTTGTTCAATACACCACTCAAATTCCTCTTCATTCATTCCTTTCCATGCATATACAGGAATCCCTGCATCTGCAATTGCTGCTGCTGCATGATCTTGTGTTGAAAAGATATTACAAGAACTCCAAGTCACCTCAGCACCCAATGCAATTAACGTTTCAATCAATACTGCGGTTTGTATCGTCATGTGTAAACATCCTGCAATACGCGTTCCTGCTAAAGGCTGTTCGTCTTTATACTCTTTACGCAATGCCATTAATCCTGGCATTTCTGCTTCTGCTAATTCAATTTCTTTTCGTCCCCAAGACGCTAATGAAATGTCTTTTACCTTGTAAGGGGTGTATGTCATTGTTTTCATTTGTTTATTCTATTAAGTGTACTGCTGGTTAATAATCGTATACAAAATTTTGAAAAGCAGTTTTTTATAGTACATTCGCAACCATAAAAACGAGTATTAAAGCACCTACTTTTCAGGATGCAAAGATACGGAAAACTTTAAGAATATAATGCCATTATACAAAACTATAGCCGTAAACGCGCATACCTTTGTGTCTATTTGGAAGGTTGAAGAATCTTTTGAAACCCTAAGTGAAGCTATAGTACTTACTCCAAATTGCCAAACCCGAGTAACCGGTATGAAATCTGATATTCATCGGCGTGGTTTTATGGCGGTTCGCCATTTATTACAGGCATCAGGATATACCGATCATGATTTATATTATGATGATTTTGGAAAACCGTATTTAACGGATGGAAAGCACATTTCAATCACACATTCTTTTGAGTTTGCTGGTATCATTATTAGTGACGCTCCAGTGGGAATTGATATTGAAAAACAGCGTGAAAAAATTCAAACTATTGCACATAAGTTTGTAGGTTCCGAACAGGAAACTATCCTAAGTCACACTACTGATACTGATCGCATTCGCGCGTTAACAATACTATGGGGTGCCAAAGAAGCTTTATACAAGTCATTTGCTACAGCAGGGATTAGTTTTCAACAACATATTCACATCCAACCCTTTGAACTCAACATGCCTTTTTTATGTGGCACCGTACACTATAATGAGCAGATTGAGCATTATGATATTACGTTCATGGAATTTGAAAATTTTACCTGTGTTTATGCACTTCCGTATGCTTTTTAAATTGATATTTTTACCGCAACGCTTCTAGTCTATTTATATTACTTATTTTTGCATAAAATTTTATGATTTGTTTCTTTTAACTTATCTTGACAGTGAACTACCTCGAAGAATTAAACTCCACAATGTGGATTAAAATTTTTTTAACATAAAGACGTTTACCATATATCCATCATATAGCGCAACTACTCATGAATATTTCTGATAAAGACATTGCCTTCATTAAAGCTAAAGGGCTTACTGTAGAAAAGGTAATGACTCAAATTGAAACTTTTAAAAAAGAGATTCCTTTTATAGCCTTAAGAAGTGCGGCTACTCTAGATAACGGTATTTTACAACTTTCAGCACATTACCAAAAAGAGCTGATTGCTTTATATGAATCCAAAACTGAAGAATTAGAGACTATAAAATTTGTTCCGGCTTCTGGTGCGGCAACACGTATGTTTAAAGATCTATTTAAGTTTTTAGACAATTACAACTACACCAAAGAAAGTTTAAACTCTTATACCAATCATGAAAAAGCAACTGCAATTCGTTTGTTTTTAATTGGATTAGAAAAATTTCCTTTCTATACGAATGTTATTGAAAAGATTAAAGAGTCTTATCCTCGGTTTGAATCCTTGTCTGAAGGGAAACAATTGTATCTATTTATTGAGATGATGCTTAAAGATAAAGGAATGAATTACGGTTCCTATCCTAAAGGATTACTTCCATTTCACAATTATTCAGAAAGTATTGCAACCTCCTTTGAAGAGCACTTATATGAAGCTGCTGGATACGCCACTTCTGCATCAGGGAACTCCAAATTACATTTTACGATTTCTAAAGATCATTTGGAGGCTTTTAAAGATGAATTTGATCGAATAAAAAAGAGAGTCGAAAAGAAAACGAATACCAAATTTGATATTAGCTATTCGTTTCAAAAACAAGAAACGGATACCATAGCTGTTAATGAAGATAACACCCCGTTTAGAACGAAGAACGAAGAACTTTTATTTCGTCCAGGAGGTCATGGTGCTTTGATCGAAAATTTAAACGATCTAGATGCCGATATTATTTATATCAAAAACATTGACAATGTGGTGGTGAGAAAGTATCAAGAAGAAGTTTCTGGATACAAAAAAATACTGGCTGGTAAGCTTATCGAAATTCAAGAAGAAGTGTTTAGAATTCTACGGGCTATCGATAAAGAGATCCCTACTGGAAGTGCTTTAGAAGACATTAAAACGTTTTTAGTAAAGCAATTAAATGTACGTTTACCATTAGATTTTGATAAATTTGCAGAACATCACAAGCTTGAATTTTTAAGGGAAGCCTTAGATCGCCCTATTCGAGTATGCGGAATGGTAATTAATGAAGGGGAACCTGGTGGAGGACCATTCTGGGTCAAAAAAGAAAATGGTCGATTAGTATTGCAAATTATTGAAACTGCGCAAATCGACATAAAAGATACTCGACAACAACAGATTTTAAAAAGTGCTACTCATTTTAATCCCGTAGATCTAGTCTGTGGTATTAAAAATTATAAAGGCAAAAAATTTGATCTATTAAAACACGTAGATCCAAATGCTGGATTTATAACCACAAAATCTGTAGACGGAAAAACATTGAAGGCACTAGAGCTTCCTGGATTATGGAATGGAGCCATGTCCAATTGGATTAGTGTATTTATTGAAGTACCATTAACAACATTTAACCCTGTAAAAACAGTTAATGACTTATTAAAATCTGCACATCAAGTAAAGTTATTTACATAAAAATATATTGTGTTAGAAACGCAAGATTTTGCGTTTACAACGAACAAAAAAATTACAAGACGCAAAATTTTGCGTCTCTAGCAAATGGATGCGATTAATTTCTTCTTCCCATAAACATAGAAATAAAATACAGCAAGGTCGCTAATGATCCTAAAGCCGCAACTAAATAGGTACGTGCCGCCCATTTTAAGGCATCTTTTGCGCCATCGTGTTCTTCTGGCGTAAGCATATTCGTATCTTCTAGCCATGCTAATGCTCGATTACTAGCATCATATTCTACTGGAAGTGTAATCATTGAAAAAAATGTGGTTACTCCAAAAAGTAAGATCCCTACTAAAAACACCGTATTCCCAAACACCATTCCTGCAACAGATAATCCTAAACCTGCCATAATCACAATGTTTGAAAACTTACTAGCAATCCCCACTGCGGGTACAATTTTAGACCGCATTGTTAACCAACTGTATGCCGTAGCATGCTGTATTGCATGACCACATTCGTGTGCCGAAACAGCTGCTGCTGCTGCATTACGCTGGTTATAGACACCCTCACTTAGATTTACCGTTTTATTTCTTGGATCATAATGATCAGTAAGCATCCCTGGCGTAGAGACTACTTGTACATCATGAATCCCACTATCACTCAGCATCTTAGTGGCAATCTCTGCTCCACTCATTCCGTTTTGCAATTGAATATTCGAATATTCTTTAAACTTTTTTTTCAATTTATTGCTTACATAGCTACTTACCAAAAAGATAACGCCCGCAATAATATAGTAACCCATCATATCTGTACTGATTTTATGGTATTAAAATTACAAAACTAAACGATCAAAAACAATAGATTCAAAAATTCTGAATTCTGAATTCATAATTTAACACCCTACCCTACTAAATTTACAATCTTTCCGGGTACGATAATCACTTTTTTAGGAGTACGCCCTGCCAATTGCTCTTGTGTTTTTTCATGTGCCATCACAGCCGCTTCTATTTCCTCTTTGCTTAAATCTAATGATAATTCCATAGTAAAGCGTCTCTTCCCATTAAATGAAATAGGATATTCCTTAGTCGACTCTACCAAATAAGAAGCGTCAAATGTTGGAAACGCAACTGTTGATATGGAAGTGGTATGCCCTAATTTGCTCCACAACTCTTCTGCAATATGAGGTGCATACGGTGATAATAATACTAATAAAGGTTCTAAAACGTCTTTAGCATAGCACTTTTGAGCAGTTAATTCATTGACTGCAATCATAAATACACTTACCGAAGTATTAAATGAGAAGTTTTCTATATCTTCTTGTACCTTTTTAATGGTTTTATGTAAAGTCTTCGCGCCTTCAGGAACTTCGGACAATCCTACATCCGACACATAAAAAGCACCTTGATCTCCACTATGATATAATTTCCATAATTTCTTTAAGAAATTATGGACTCCTGTGATTCCCGCAGTATTCCAAGGTTTTGCTTGTTCTAATGGCCCTAAGAACATTTCGTACAATCGTAAGGTATCTGCTCCATAATTTTCACAAATTGTATCTGGATTTACAACATTATACCAACGCTTAGACATTTTCTCAACAGCTCTACCTACGACATACTTACCATCCTCTAGTATAAATTCAGCAGTTGCAAATTGGGGTTGCCAAGCTTTTAATCCCGCAACATCCAACTCGTCTGATGCAGTAATCAAATTTACATCTACCCGAAGCTCTTCTATATCATGTGCTGACTTTAATCCTTTTGAAACATAGGTATTGGTACCCGAGATTCTATATATGATAGCACTCGTTCCTAAAATCATGCCCTGATTGATTAACTTTTTAAAAGGTTCATCGACAGGTATGCATTCCATATCATATAAAAACTTAGTCCAAAATCGAGAATACAACAAATGCCCAGTAGCATGTTCATTCCCTCCTATATATAAATCGACATTCTGCCAATATTCCAACGCTTCTTTAGACGCAAATGCATCCGTATTTTGCGCATCCATATAGCGAAACAAATACCAAGAACTTCCTGCCCAACCCGGCATTGTATTGAGTTCTAATGGAAATACGGTAGCATCATCAATTAATGTATTGGCAACTACTTTATGTTCCGCAGTATCCCAAGCCCAAGCATCCGCACGACCCAATGGTGGTTCTCCAGTTTCGGTAGGAAGGTATTTTTCAACTTCAGGCAACGCAATTGGCAAATGTTCGGCAGCAATCATTTGTGGCATTCCATCCACATAATATACCGGAAAAGGCTCTCCCCAATATCGTTGTCGACTAAACACAGCGTCTCGTAATCTATAATTTGTTTTTCCTTCTCCTTGCCCTAATTTCTCCAATTCATAAATCGCAGTCTTTGTTGCTTTTTTATACGGTAAATCATTCAAAAAATCTGAATTTGTAATTACAGCCTTTCCTTTATCTGCATAAGCTCCCTCACTAATATCAACATCTTTAAAAATATTTTTGATCGCTGGCATTCCTTCTTTACCCCTAAAATAAGTCGCAAAATCATAATCACGTTGATCTCCACAGGGCACCGCCATTACAGCTCCTGTCCCATAACTTGCCAATACATAATCTCCGATCCATATCGGCACCGGTTCTTTAGTAAACGGATGTTCGGCATACCCTCCTGTAAACACTCCACTAATCGTTTTCACATCTGCCATACGCTCCCGTTCACTGCGTTTTGCTGTAGCATCGATATACGCCTGTACTGCCTCTTTTTGGGCAGGGGTTGTAATTTTAGAGACCAACTCATGCTCTGGAGCAAGAGTCATAAACGTAACTCCAAAAATAGTATCAGGTCGCGTGGTAAACACTCCAATATTAGGTTTCAGGTTTTGGGTCTCAGGTTTTGGGTCTCCGAATATAGTAGATGACACTTTAAATGTTACAGTAGCTCCTACAGATTTACCAATCCAATTGCGTTGTGAATCTTTTAAAGAATCTGTCCAATCAATACCGTCTAAACCTTGAAGCAAACGCTCAGCATAGGCTGAAATTCGCATGCTCCATTGTGTCATTTTCTTACGCACTACAGCATATCCTCCGCGTTCAGAAACTCCATTCACGATCTCATCATTTGCCAATACGGTTCCCAGTTCTGGGCACCAGTTCACTTCTGTCTCTGCCAGATATGTCAATCGATAGTGCAGTAATACTTGTTGTTTTCTAGTCGCTGAAAAAGAAGCCCATTCTGAAGCTGTAAATGAAATACAATCTTCGTCACATACTGCTCGTACAGATGCATTTCCATCGGCAGCAAAAATAGTTTCTAAAGCTGCAATCGATTTTGCTTTATCAGCAGCGATATCATACCATGATTCGAACAATTGAATAAAAATCCATTGTGTCCATTTGTAATACGCTGCATTACTGGTGCGCACCTCACGACTCCAATCAAAAGAAAACCCAATCGTATCGAGTTGTTGACGATACCGAGCGATATTCTCTTGAGTAGTCACCGCAGGATGTTGCCCTGTTTGTATCGCATATTGTTCTGCTGGCAGCCCAAAAGAGTCATATCCTTGAGGATGCAATACATTATACCCTTGATGACGTTTATACCGCGCATAGATGTCACTAGCAATATACCCTAATGGATGCCCAACATGTAATCCCGCTCCAGAAGGATAAGGAAACATATCCAAAACATAATATTTGGGTTTATCACTATTATTTTGAGCGATAAATATTTCATTATCTGCCCAATATTGTTGCCATCTGGCTTCAATTGCGTTAAAATCGTAATTCATGTGCACTATTTTCAGGTTGCGAATTTACAATTTATAGCTCGTAATCTCTAGCATCTAGATATAGATTGCATCATTTAACATTCATTTATGTTTGAAATATCCTAAAATGTATAGTTTTACAAAAGTTCCTATATTATGGAAACTGAATGACCCTTTTAAAACCACAATTATGATTCCCACCACACATCCAAAGACTATAAACGAACTCCCTTCCCCTAAAGGTCATTTTTTACTAGGCCACGCAACACAATTTAAAGCCTCTGAGAAACATCTTGTTCTCGAACGTTGGATCAAAGAATGTGGGGAGCTATTTAAGATTAATTTTTTAGGCACAGTATTTATTGTATCTGCAAGCACTACATTTAATCAGCAGGTTTTAAAATTAAGACCTACTACATTTAGACGTTTGTCTAAAATGGACGAAATACTAAGTGAACTTGGGATTACTGGTGTTTTTAATGCGGAAAATGATGCATGGAAGCGACAACGAAAAGTGACTTCTGAGGCCTTAAACCTTCAAAAGATAAAAGGATTTTATCCTATTATTATTACTAAAACTAAAAAAGTACTCCAAAAATATCGAGAATACGCTCAAAATGGGCAGGTCATGGCGGTTCAAAAAGAAGCGATGAAATTTACTATTGACATTACCACCGCTATTGCTTTTGGATATGAATTGGATACTATAAATAATAAAGAAGATGAATTTCAGAAGCATTTAGAGATTATCTTTCCAATGATAAGTACCCGTATCACCGCTCCTATACCTTTATGGCGGTATCTCAAACAAAAAAAAGACAAACAACTCGATACTGCTATAATCTACATTGAAACCGTAATACATCAATTCATTGCTGATGCAAAACGCAAAATCCAAGATACCCCAGAGCTTAAAGAAAACCCTTCTAATTTTTTAGAAGCTTTATTGGCGGATAAAGAAGGGAGCAATTTTAGTGATAAAGAGATTTATGGAAATATCTTTACCATGCTATTGGCTGGAGAAGATACTACGGCAAACTCAATTTCATGGGCACTATTTTATTTAGCTCAACATCCAGAAATGGTAACTACTATACGAAAAGAAGCAATTGCTATCTATGAAGGTGAAGTTCCTGAAACCCCTCAAGCAGTATCACAATTGCACTACACTCATGCCGTTGCTCAAGAAGCTATCCGTATGAAATCTACCGCGCCTCAACTCTATGTAGAAGCCAATGAAGATGTAACTATTGAAGGGTTATACATCCCAAAAGGCACAAAAATGATGATTCAAACTCGACATGCACAGTTACAGGAAAAACATTTCACAAATGCGGAACACTTCATTCCCGAAAGATGGATAAAAGGAGGGTGCCCTATGCATGCTAATCACACCCCTAGTGCCATTAAAGCCTTTGGCGCAGGGCCTCGTTTTTGCCCCGGCATGAACTTAGCGATTCAAGAAATCGTGATTTTAGTTTCTGCTTTGTGTAAACAATTTGATATCGCATTGAATGTATCTCCCGAAGAAGTTGAGGAACAATTTGCGTTTACAATGTATCCTAAAAACTTAATGATCCAATTAAAAGAAGTTGAGGAATAATTGAAAATGGTTGTTGGTTGATAGTTTGAGTTTGCCTGAATACGGTTGCCTTTTTCAGGTTAATATTTAATAGTTACTCACTAGTGTCCACTTAAAAGAATATAGATCGCTTCGCTACAGGAATCAAGAGCCAAGACTTGTGCGTAAAAATATGATTATCAAATTATTAAAAAAACATCAACTACAGATAAATGTACGTTACCCCTAAATGGAGTACAACTTTCTAATGAAATCAATTTAGAAGATAAAGACTGTTACGCTTTTAAAAGCAAGGGATGTGAGAGTGTTTTCTTTTTTTTAGTAGACACTAATGATAGGTTACTATAAATTCATCCTATCGAAACCCTAAAATCTCATTGTCTATATTCTATATTCTCTTCGCTATGTTCTTTTTTCTTTACCCTAACCCCATTAAACCAAGCTAAAAACAGATGAACTTATTGACGCGCCTTGGTCTCCATAGGCAATAAACAATTGTATACGAAACTATGGGTTGGTGTAGGAATATTAAGTTGTTTGCCCGCTTTTACAATAAAGCCATTAAAATTTTCTAATTCTGATGGTCGCTCTGCCATCATATCACGCTGAGTAGATGACGTTGCATCAAAAGGCTGATTGGCAATAAAGTGCATAATACTTCCTACAATAGATTCTGGAAGTGCTACACCCTTAGCGATTCCTATCGTATATATCTCTATTGCACTTTGTTCCAATAATTTTCGAATCTCAATACTTGCATACATTTCTCCTATCGCTGCTCTAGTCAATGCTCCTAAACCGCTAACCGTAGCAATAAACATAAATTTACTCCAAATAGCAACATGAATATCTGGAGGAATTGTTGCCGAAAAACCTGCATTTTGAAATACCTTTTGCACATTTTGAAGCCGTCCCGAAGGTTGATTATCCAAGGCTCCAAAAATAAGCTCTGGCGGATGCCCGAAATGAGAAATGACTCCCGGGGCTTCTATTTTACTGTAAATTTTACACAAGCCCCCAACTATATTTTTTTCAGGAACAGCCGTTAATAATTGCTGAATATTATCCGCTCCATTTTGCAAGGGTATTACTATTGTTGTCTCTTGTAAGATAGGCGCTATCCATTCTGCAACAGCAGCCACTTGCCATGATTTTGTACATACTAAAATCACATCAGCTAGCTCAACACCTTCTAGCGTATTTGTCGCCAAGTGCGGTTGAGTTGAAAAATCACCATCAATACTATGTACCTGTAGCCCGTTGTCCTGAATGGCTTGTAAATGTTTCCCTCTGGCAACCAACGTTACTTTCTCTCCAGCTAACGCTAATTTTCCTCCAAAATAACCTCCTACTCCGCCTACACCAATAATAACAATATGCATAATTTTTATTTAGATACGTTTAGTTATAACTTTACGAGATTCGAGTACAAAGTACAAAGTACAAAGTACAAAGTACAAAGTACTGAGTACTAAAACCTGAATACTTAATACTTTGTACTCAGTACTTAATACTATTTCACATAAACCAAAGTTAATTAACTATTCTTTATTATTTTTACAATCAAACACACAATTTATGAGTTCTTCTTTTGAAAAGTATCAAAAACGACGATTAATCTCATCGTATTTTTCGGTGGTCATTAGTATTTCTCTTGTCCTTTTTTTACTGGGGTTATTGGGGCTATTAGTATTAAACACTAAGAAAGTAGCGGATCATTTTAAAGAAAAAATTGCGCTAACGATCTATCTTAAAGATACCGCAAAGGAAGTAGAAATTAAACAATTAGAGAAAAGCTTAGCCCTAGCAGATTATACCAAGTCTACTACTTTTGTATCTAAAGAAGAAGCTGCAGAAGCCCACAGTAAAGATATTGGAGAAAATTTTATGGATTTCTTAGGATATAACCCTCTACAAAACTCCATTGACGTATATCTTAAAGCTGATTTTGTAGATGAAGTGCAATTAGCCGAAATCACCGAGACTGTTACTAAAAAAGATTTTGTAGACGAAATTACATACGATCAGCCTTTAATTGCCTTATTAAATGACAACATTAAGCGGATTAGTTTTTGGGTATTATTGATCAGCGGGATTTTCACTTTCATCGCAGTATTATTGATCAATAGCTCCATTCGTTTATCCGTCTATTCTAGACGATTCATCATCAAAACCATGCAAATGGTGGGTGCTACTAAACGATTTATACGCAGACCTTTTATATGGAAAAGTGTTCGATTAGGTGTCGTTGGAGCCTTAGTCGCATTGTGTGGAGTGGCCGTTGTGTTATACCACCTTAATAAAACATTTCCAGAATTAGCATTGCTACACGATCAAGTTCTATTGATAGGGTTATTTGTTGGTGTTTTTGTTCTTGGCATTGTGATCACTTGGATTAGCACCTTTTTTGCAACACAACGCTTCCTTAATTTAAGGACAGACGAACTCTATTATTAAGAATATTAGGGTTTATGAAAAAACTAGGTAGAGTCTATTTTTTTAGCATCGCACTGCTATTTATTCCATTTTTGTGGGTGGTCATACAAACTTTTAAACCGGTGCGCAATGTACAACCCGACGATGTGATGAAAATTGAAGGCATCGTTACCGAGGTAACCCAAGGTCCGGGTTTTGATATTGTGATCAAAATAAAAGGAGATTCACATTATTATTACATCAATAGAGGACTACAACAATCCTTAAATTTAAGCGACCTACGAAATAAAATCCTAAATAAGAACGTTACTATATTTGGCATTGAACGGTGGACCTTATTCACACAAGATGGTAATATGGGACATATTGCAAAACTAATTTGCCACAACGAAGTACTCTATACTGAAATTAAAAAAAATACAGATGAATAAAGAATCAAATACTATCACACCAAAACCAGATTTTGTATTTCGAAAAGAAAACTATGTCATGATGGCAATAGGACTTGGAGTAATTGCTTTAGGGTTTATATTAATGTCCGGTGGAGGCAGTAATGATCCCGAAGTATTTAATCCTGCTATCTATAGTTTTAGACGTATTCGATTGGCGCCTACAGTAGTATTGATTGGTTTTGGAATAGAGGTTTATGCAATATTAATGACCCCTAAAAAGAAAAGCTAAACTTGGATTCGTTCTATCCTTACTACACTACTTAAAATACTATCTTTGCCAAGATAAAAATTTCTTTCTATGGAAACTATTGATGCTATTATTCTAGGGGTGATACAAGGACTAACCGAGTTTTTACCGGTTTCTTCTAGCGGACATTTAGAATTAGGAAAGGCCATTTTAGGAAACCAAAGTGTCCCTGAAGAGTCTTTATTATTCACTGTTATTCTACATTTCGCTACGGCATTAAGTACGATTGTCGTATTTAGAAAAGATATCATTGCTATTTTTAAAGGTCTTTTTCAATTTAAAAACAACGAAGAAACTCAGTTTTCGTTAAAAATTATCATTTCTATGATTCCTGCCGTTATTGTGGGATTATTTTTTGAAGAACAATTAGAGCAACTTTTTGGAGGCAACATAGTACTAGTTGGTGCAATGCTTATTGTTACCGCCATACTTTTATGGGGTGCAGATAAAGCCAAAAACACATTAAAACCTGTGAGTACATCCAATGCATTTATCATAGGTATTGCTCAAGCCATAGCGATGCTTCCTGGGATTTCTAGGAGTGGAGCAACGATATCTACATCAGTCCTCTTAGGGAATGACAAAACAAAGGCAGCACGCTTTTCATTTTTGATGGTGATTCCTTTAATTTTTGGAAAGATTGCGAAAGACATTCTTAGCGGAGACCTCTCTTTTACAGCAGAAAGCAGTACTCCTTTACTATTAGGTTTTATTGCCGCTTTTGTATCAGGACTTTTCGCATGTACTTGGATGATTTCAATCGTGAAGAAGAGTAAATTATCTTATTTTGCCGTATATTGTGTTATCGTTGGTGTAATTGCCATCGGTTTTGGTTTGAAGAATTAGCCCCATGATAGTAACCGAACAAGCGTATAAAGACGGTCAGATTATTTTAATTGATAAACCTCTGGAGTGGACTTCTTTTCAGGTGGTGAATAAAATCCGTTGGCTCATTCGAAAGACATACGAGATCAAAAAAATTAAAGTCGGACATGCCGGCACTTTAGATCCTTTGGCAACAGGCTTATTACTGTTATGTACAGGAAAGTTTACGAAACGTATCGAAGAGTTCCAAGGACAAACCAAAGAGTATACAGGAACAATTACATTGGGTGCAACCACCCCCTCTTATGATCTTGAAACTGAAATTGACCACACTTTCCCTACCGATCATATTACAGAAGAGCGCATTCACCAAACAACGGCACAATTTATTGGAGAAATCCAACAATATCCACCTGTGTTTTCAGCATTAAAGAAAGACGGAAAACGCTTGTATGAATATGCCCGTAAAGGTGAAGAAGTTACGATTCCCTCTAGAGCCATAACTATTAATTCTTTTGAAATTACAAGAATTCAATTGCCCGAAGTTGATTTTAAAGTCGTTTGCGGAAAAGGAACGTATATTCGATCCTTGGCAGATGATTTTGGAAAAGCTTTGGACTGTGGAGCATACCTTAGTGCATTGCGAAGAACAAAAATTGGTGATTTTGATGTGACTACAGCATTGACGGTTATCGATTTTGAAACCCAACTGCCCATAAAAAAAGATTTAGCATAAAATATAATAGCAATAAAAAAGTTAATACTACTATATGAATTTTATAGAAAGATACAAAGCGTTTATCATCACTTCCTTGTTAATGGGGATTGTAGTCTTAAGCCTCTATAACATTACTATGGTACAGCAACAACAGGGCTACAGTGAAATGCTCATAGAAATTCCAGCTGACCTTCTTGAAGAAGAGGAGGAAGCCGAAGAACAAGAAGAAGACCCTACGCTACAAAAACAGCGAGATCTTATTGCTGCACGGCGTACACATGATGCCTTTAATGAAGATTTTGAAGACCCTGAGGATGATACGGCTTTCGAAGAACGATTAAAAGCGTTAATGGGTGCTACTGAAACCGCAGCCGATGGCACAGAAAGAAGTTCGGAATCAAAAGACACCGAAGAGAATGAAACGGATGGCAAAGAAGAAAAAAGCACGAAACAGAGTACACCGCTAAAGGATACCGAATCTAATAATCGAAATGCCTCTTTAAGTTATCGACTTAAAGATCGTAAAGCATTAGAATTACCAAATCCTATATATACCTGCCAACGCAGTGGTAAAGTAGTGGTAAAAATTGAAGTCAATGAAAATGGGTATGTGGTGGGTACCGAGATTAATAAAAAAGCGTCTACTACCCGTAATGAGTGCCTTTTTGACAATGCTATTGAATATGCTCGTAGTGCTTTATTTGCTAGATCAGAACGCAAACAACAATTAGGAACAATCACCTATTTCTTTAATTATGCAGATTGATACTTCATATACTAAAAAAGCAACTTTCTTTTCAGAAAGTTGCTTTTTTAGTATATGAAGTATCGCAATTTTATAAATGATCATCAATGTAGTGATCTGGAGGAACACTTCCAGAAGTTGAACACAGTACCCCATCGTCTACTTTTATCACAAAAGAGTCAAAAGCATGTGAAGGACCTAAATCACATATCGCTTGAGGAACATTTTGTAACGGGTTATTGGTTGCGGATAAATGTTCAAGATAAGTGAATTTACTTATACTATAAGGTAATGATGTTAATTGATTCGAATCCAAACGTAAATATAGTATTGAAGTTAAGTTCCTTATACTGTATGGCAGTTCAGTTAACGCATTATTTGAAAGGTCTAAATCATATAATCTAAGGTTTTCAATTTCTTTAGGCACCTTAGTTATTGAAGTATTAGTTACCCTTAAAATACCAATAGTTGAGATCTGAAATATCTCTTGAGGAATTGTTGTTATAAAATTTCCCGAAATGGATAGCTTCTGTATTTTATTAGTTTCTATATAATCAAAATCATCTTTAGTATTTATTCCGTTCCAATCTTTTGGATCACGAGTGATATCCCAACCTTGGTTTTCTAGTTGAGGATATTTGGATAATATTTTGAGCAATAACTGCGCTTGTTCTTTATCTAAGGCCGTAATAGGATTCCCTGTACTTAATATATTTTGAGAAGGAAGATTTGTGAGTTCTTCTAGTGCTATAGGTAGTATGTGAAATTCATTATTTTCAAGGTTAATCCATCTTAGGTTCTTTAAATTTTTAACTTCTCCTGGTAGCGTATATAATTGATTATTCCGAAGTGAAAGCCCTTTAAGTTTTTTAAGCTTTCCTATAGTTGACGGTATCGATTGTAGGTTATTACTATACAGCAATAGTTTTTCTAATCTTGTTAAACTCTCAATTTCTTCTGGGATTTCCGTTAATTGATTCTGTCCAAGATTTAATATTTCAAGTTCCGTAAGTGCTCCAATTTCTATAGGTAAAGTAGTTAATGAACTATTGTTAATGGTTAACGTTTTTAGGTATTTAAGTCCTTCTATTTCCTTGGGCAATGTAACTAATGCACTTGTAGAGATTTCCAAAGCTCGTACTACATTACTAATCGAAGTAACGCCTGGCCATGTCTTTGGATCAATCTTAGCATCCCATCCGATTTCCTTTAATTCAGGATTTACAGCTAGTATCGCTAGTAAGGCTTGACTTTGATTCACTGTTGTTACAGATAAACTGGCTTGTGCTTCAATTTCATTTGTTGTAATTTCTGCTTCGTCGTTCTGACAAGAAGTAACTAAAGTAAATGCAAAACTTAGCACCAATGCAGATAATGGTAATATTTTTAGATTTTTCATTTTTAAATTATAAGAGTTTAAATTGTAAATCACTAATGATCATTATTAGTGCATCCTCAAAAGTAGATCACGAATAAACAAAATGAAAATGAAATGAGTGAATGGTGGATTTCAACTAGTAAATGGTAAAAAACATACTATAAATATCCTTTATAGTTATATACATATCAATTGAAAAGAGATTACAAGTACTAAAAACAAAACTCCAAGTATTGCTATTTCACAATTCTTGGAGTTAAAAAATAGTTACACATTTATGTTCTCTAATTTCGTTTCGTGTTTTTATAGTGCTTGCATCAATTGTAACAAATCTGCGGTAATGTTATGCCCCTTATCCTTATTGTACCACACCTGTAGGTCTTCTTTAAACTGTGCATCCAAACCGCCATGCTGCTCTTTATACGCATTGACCATTGTTGTAGCAACAGTTGGTCTAGGACCCCAAGACCCCAATACTTTCTTCTGTTTTGGATCGTAAGCGATTAGCTTAGGAATGGCCTCACCTCCATTGGTTAAAAAGTGTTGCATAAGCTCCGAATGCGTATCTCTAGAGGCTATGCGTAGTGTAATCCCATCATTTAACTCCGATAATTTATTGATCACAGGTAATGATTGCGCTGCATCTCCACACCAACCTTCGGTCAATACCAACCATACAACTTCACTTTTAGCAGCTGCAAAAACCGCCGTATTTTCTGAACTTATTTTAATCGTTTTATCCAATCGCTTCATCCGGCGATCATTTAATATACTGTATGCAGTAAGTTCTTCAGATTGCATAGCTCCTGTTGATTTACCTTCGGCCAAAAATTCACGAACCTGTGTGCGATATTCGGTATAGGTAGATGAATTTGCAATTCCTACTTCAATTAATGCTGCTATAGTGGTAGTTGTTCTCATCATCTGAAATCGTTTTGGGTTACCTATTCAGACGTAATTTTTAGCTTTAGCTTACACTTTAACAAAAACAAAACTGCTATTCTGCTAAAAACTTTAGGAATTCATTTCTTGGAATTTCTCTTGCTCCCAAACTGGCTAAATGCTCTGTATATACCTGGCAATCGATGAGTCGAACTCCTTTTTGCGTTAAAAATTCGACTAAGGTGATAAAACCATACTTGGATGCATTACTGGTTTTAGCAAACATGCTTTCTCCACAAAACAGATTACGATCTGCTAACCATATTCCATAAAGTCCGCCTACCAGTTCGTCTCCTTGCCATACTTCTGTAGATAATGCATAGCCCAATTTGTGGAGTTGAAGATATGCAGTTTTCATCGCTTCAGTAATCCATGTGCCTTCTTGTTCTTTGCGTCTTACAGAAGCACAGTGTTCTATAACAGCCGTAAAATTGGTATTAAAGGTTACTTTAAATTGATTTTTACGAAACAACTGACGCATACTTTTACTGATCTTTAATTCCTCTGGAAACAGCACCATTCTAGGGTCAGGACTAAACCATAATATGATATCTCCTTCATTATACCACGGAAAAACACCTTTTGAATACGCTTCTAATAAACGAGGCACGGATAAATCTCCGCCCAATGCCAAAAGACCGTCAGCATCTGCATCGGTTACTGGTGGAAATTCTATATCATCTGTAAGTATATGCATGCTTTAGGTTGATTTATACGCTTTGAAAAAAGTCTAAATGATTGCTTTAAGTACTTCATAAAAAAAATGGTTTTCAATACCATAAATAGAGTTCAATAAAACAAGAATAACTGTTTCCTTTTTTAGTCTTTCCCGTATTCGGGAGGTCTATTGTCCCGACATCTCGAAAAGATTTTGAAAGCCATATGAATACTATGATTCCTGAATCAGCCCCTTATTACATCCCTATAAAAGACCTGATGATATGCCAGCCCATATTAAAGCTTCAGTATTGGGAGCTTCGGAAATACCCATTACAAATGGTCAACTAAATCTAGGCATTTGGCAAGGGATCTACCTTTGTGAGCATGAAATATCATGGAGATTCAAGAACACTTATACTTACGGCTTTTAGAGACGTAGTATGTTAGTATACTTCAGTTGTTTTAGAACCAATTTGCCCAAGGAATTCGAGATAACATTAAAATCCATGCTAGGGTATAAAAGATAGCAAGGGTTTTTAGTTTTGGTACAGAGGTTAGTTTCTTCTTATGCTTTGAATACCCCATAGTGATAAATACAACCGTAAGGATCATCACCATAGGATGCTCTACACTATACAGTCGTAAGCTTGCATTTTTCATGATATCAACTACAGCAACACCTTCTGAAAACCAGCCAACTAAAGGAGAAGTAAAAAAGATAGCAATACCTATCAATAGTTGAATGTGTGTTACAATTAAAGCAAATAAAGAGATTCTAAAATCTTGAGGTCGATATTCTCTTTTGCTAAAAAATCCAAGAATAGCATTTATAGTAGCTAATGTAACAACAAGAACAACTAGATATGCCCAATACGAATGAATAATTTGTGTGATTTGATACATGATGGTAGTAGTTTAGTACGCGCCAAAGATACTTATAAAGTAAGGTTTAAAAAAATAGATATGGACTCAGAGTATAATGTAGAGTGGCTCTAAATACCAATCATTAGGAAGTTGTTGAAAATAAAAATAAGATCTTGTCGTTTAAAATAACACCCCTAAATTGATATAATATGTTTTTTCCTTTTATCAAACACCGAAGTATACATATAGGTGTTTTTTTTATACTCAACCTTGTATTGTCTTGCAGTACGGATGAGTCGGATATTTTAGATCGAGTAGATCCTAGTGCCGATGAGTCGGATATGGTAGATCCAACAGATTCGGATGAACCCGTTACAGAAGAAGAAACTCCAAAGGAGAATTCTATAGATGAAAATTTTAAAATTGATTTCAATAAAAATCAAGTCAATTATATCGTCTCTCAAGAAGATTACACTAAATTTATTACAGGAGTAGGCGATATGAAAATGGTGTCTAATGCCGTATACCAATATTTTAAAGATGATTTTGATTATATCATGATCCTTTCTATAGAAGAAACACAGCCTAGTGGTTTATATTTTGGTGTGTCTTTTAAAGTTAAAAATGATGTTATGGGTATAGGTTCATCAGTATATGATAATACCGCCAGTTATGGTTCACAAGGTGCATTAAAAAGTGTATTGTATATGCCCAAAACAGAGTATATAAGAAATGGCCCTTTTTTACATGAAATTGCACATTACTGGGGAAATCATGGAGTGATTAACACCACTGTAGGAGGGCATTGGGGATATGCTAGTACTGGCGGGCAACTAGGTGGCTTTGATGAACTTATCACATTAGGAGGCAATATGTATAGAGGAAGATTGGATGGCGAAGATGGTTTTGGAACTTTTGCTAATGGTGGCAATACAGTCCCTTATGGAAATTTAGAATTATATCTTATGGGACTTATAGGCCCTGAAGCATTAGATCCGATACAAGTGGCTGAGAACCCTGTAAATATAGCAGGTACAGGAATGTTTACAGCAAGCAGTATTGCCACGATTACTCCAGGAATGTTCATTACTCAAAATGGAGCACGTATGCCTGCAACGCAAAATGCACAGAAAATATTTAAGGGTATTGCCGTAGTAATTTCTACTACAGCAATCTCTGCCGAAAAGGCAACGGCATTACAATCAGATCTGGATAATTTTACAGTAGCAGCTTCACCGGTAGGTTGGGGGAATGCACTTAATTTTTGGGAAGCTACACAAGGTAAGGCAACATTCAGTTTTGAACTAACCGCTGAAAACTTGAAACCATAGTTTTCTTTTTTAAACCGATACATGAATACCGAAATAAAACAATGTACCCATATCATATATCCAAAACATCATAACAAACCTATAGTAATAGATACTAGATATGTTCCTGGAATGACTAAACAACCCATTGTCGTTTTTTGCCATGGATATAAAGGGTTTAAAGACTGGGGTGCATGGAACCTTGTAGCTGCCGCATTTGCAAATGCAGGTTTTTTTTTCGTGAAATTTAATTTTTCACATAATGGAGGAACGGTAGAAGAGCCTATAGATTTTCCAGATTTAGAGGCTTTTGGATGTAATAATTATGTGACAGAAGTAGAGGATTTGCATAGTGTATTAGATTGGGTGACTTCACCAAAAACAGAACATACACAGCCAATAAATTCTACTCAAATTAGTGTAATAGGGCACTCTAGAGGAGGGGGGATTGCAAGTATAGTAGCTTCCGAAACAACTAAAGTTCAACAGTTAATCACATGGGCAGGTGTATCTGATTATAAAAGTAGATTTCCAAAAGGAGATGCATTTAAACAATGGCAAAAGGATGGTGTATATACAGTAGTTAATGGCAGAACGAAACAAGAGATGCCTCACTATTTTCAGTATTACACCTCGTTTATGGAGTATGAAGATCGATTAACCATTCAGAAAGCAGTACAAAAGATACAGGTTCCTCATTTAATTTTACACGGTACGGAAGATATTTCGGTACCGATTCAAAATGCTATAGACATGTATACTTGGAATCCTAAGGCAAGATTATTGAAAATCAAAGATGCAAATCATGTTTTTGGAGCAACACACCCTTGGGAACATCTAGAACTTCCAGCAGTACTTCATAAGGTAGTAGAAGAAACTATAGGTTTTATAAGGCGGAGCACTCTAGATTCTTAATTATATTAACTCAATGTCGCAATCCACCACGTATTGCCATAAGGATCTTTAAAGCCTGCACCTCTAGCGCCGTAATCTTCTTCTGTGGGTTGTATTAATGATGTAGCTCCAGCATCTAGTGCATCAAAATAGGTTTGATCGGTATCTTTTACGTACACATACATGGCCGATTGTTGAGCTGGGTAGGCATTAGAAGCTTCAGTAATTATAAGTGTGGCATCTCCAATACGAAGCTCAGAATGTTGAATTTTTTGATCAATATCTACACTGCGGATCATTTCTTGTGCATTGAAAATTTTTCTAAGAAAATCTATAAACGCTTCAGCTTTTGATACTATTAGATAGGGCATCGCTTGTTGATGTCCAGCGGTAATTTTCATTCGTTGCATGGATACATATTTTATCCTATCACAACGCATACAGTGGCCTAATTATTCTATGACAAGCTTAGAATTTTAAAAAATAAATGTATTGGGCTGCTATGATTTAAGATTGCTGCATTAATGTTTCAATTTCTTCAGCTTCGATAGGAATTGTGCCCATAAGATTAAGTGGTGCTCCTTTGGATTGGATGACAACATCATCTTCTAATCGTATTCCAAAACCTTCTTCCGGAATATAAATACCGGGTTCTACGGTACATACCATATTTGCTTGCATAGGTTCAGTTAGTAGTCCATAGTCATGAGTGTCTAATCCTAGATGATGGGAAGTACCATGCATGAAATATTTTTTGTAGGCCGGCCATTCTGGATCTTCGTTTTGAATGGCAGCTTTATCTAAAAGTTTTAATCTTAATAGTTCTGAGGTCATTAATTTGCCAACTTCTGTGTGGTAATCATTCCAAAAGGTTCCAGGTGTTAACATTGCGGTAGCTGCATTTTTTACACGTAATACAGCATCATATACTTCGCGTTGTCGTTTTGTATACCGTCCAGAAACTGGGATGGTTCTCGTTAAATCACTAGAGTAGTTTGCATACTCAGCCGCTACATCCATTAAGATAAGCTCTCCAGCTTTGCACTGTTGGTTATTTTGAATGTAATGCAATACATTAGCATTTGTACCACTGGCAATAATGGGGGTGTAAGCAAAACCTTTGGATCGATTTTTAATAAACTCATGAATCCACTCGGCTTCAATTTCGTATTCCCAAACGTTGGGCTTTACAAAACCTAATACCCGCTCAAACCCTTTTTTGGTAATGTCACAAGCGCGTTGCATGAGTTCGATTTCTATAGGGTCTTTAATGGCGCGTAATCGTTGTAAAATCGGATTGCTTTTGGCTACCTTATGTGCTGGGTATTTTGTTTTCCACCATTTGGTAAAACGATCTTCTCTTGTTTCGGTTTCGGTATTGGATCGGTAATGTTCATTGGTGTTTACATATACCGTATCACATTGTGTCATGAGTTCGAAAAATATTTTTTCTAAATCTTGTAGCCAATATACAGTTTGGATTCCTGAAGTCTCCAATGCTTTATCTTTAGTTAATTTTTCACCTTCCCAAATGGCAATATGTCTATTTGTTTCTTTAAGGAACAATAATTCTTTGTGTTTTTCTTTAGGAGCATCCGGAAAAAGAATTAAAATACTTTCTTCTTGGTCCACACCACTTAGATAAAAGATATCCCGATGCTGTTCAAAAGGTAAAGTGCTATCTGCACTTATAGGATAAATATCGTTACTGTTAAATATCGCAATACTATTGGGTTGCATCTGTGCGATAAATTGTTTTCGGTTTTGAATAAAAAGATTCCGGTCTATAGAATGATACTTCATGGTTGAGAAATTGTATTCCAAAAATACTAAAGCCATAGCGATGTTGTACTATGTAGAATCAAATGAATTTTAAAAGGCTCAGAATAAACGTGCATTGATGTCCGATCTAAAAGTGAGTCATCACTCTTTAGCTCTGTTATAAATACGTATCTTTAATAGTTCTAAACCCTATTGACTATGACTTTAGAAATGAGTGTTCCTGCATTGTTATTTCCTGCAATATCATTAACAATGCTTGCATATAATGCTAGATATCTTGCTATTGCGGGGTTAATACGGCAGTTGCATTCTGAATATGTAATGACCCCTTCTGAAACAATACGGTTACAAATTACAGTCTTAAGAAAGCGATTATGGTTGATCCGAAATATGCAGGCCGTGGCAATCATTAGTTTTATTACGAGTGTGATTACTATGTTTTTATTATATATAGAACAGCATGTTTGGGCAAACATTATTTTTGGAATTAGTCTTTTATCGCTAATGGCATCCTTGTTTTTATCATTTATTGAGGTTCAAATTTCTACAAAGGCCTTGTCAATTCGATTAGATAGTATTGAAGACCGTAAATAATAAATACGTATCTTTCTATGCTTAATTTCAAGATACTACGTTTTAATGTTTAAGAATACACCTTTTAATATGGTAATGCAAAGTTTCAATACAGGGTATTGGGAGTTGCATCCAGATATAGAGAAATGGTCGGATAAATTTTATGAAAATTTAGGATATACCGAAACAACATCTGAAGCCACACTTGATTTTTTTTTAACAACACTCATCCATCCTAAAGATATTGATTTATTCAGGGATAATTTTATTAGTTATCGCATACATGCGGTTAATTTTCACCAACATATTAAGATTAAGGATTACGAAGGGAAGTATCGTTTATTTCGATGTGCTACCAATGATGAATTACCAACAGGTATAACACCAGAGTATCCCATTATTTTCTTTTTTGAAGTAGTATTACCTCCAGAGAAAGCCATGCAAGAAGATGTTTTTTATTACAATGAAACAGCTCAAATGACGGCAACAGGAAGTTGGTATGTAGATTTTGAAAAAAAACAGAGTTACTGGGATTTTGAAACGCGACGAATTTTAGAATACCCAGACGAGTATACTCCTTCCTTAAAAGATTCTGTTTCCTATTATCCCGAAGAATCAAAATCAAAGGCTGCAACATTGTTTTTTGATTGTGCTATGGAGGGTACACCTTTCAATACAGAAATCAAAATGCTCACAGCCAACGGACGCGTGTTTTGGGTTAGAGCAATTGGAAAACCCGTGTATAGCGCAAAACAAAATATTATAGGAATTCGAGGTATCTTTCAAGATATTGATGAGGCAAAACGAAAGAAAATAAAGCTACAGAGATCAAACGATATAATTGCTTCTCAAAATTCTCGACTATTTAATTTTGCTCATATCGTATCTCATAATTTACGATCGCATACCAGTAATTTATCATTGTTAGTACAATTGATAGAAGGTATTGAAGATCCCATAGAAAAATCATCCTTAATTGGTGAAGTGAAAACAATTTCTGAAAGTTTAAATACCACAATAGAGCACCTTAATGAAATTGCGATGATTCATACGAATAGACAAGAGCAAAAAAAACCTGTACGATTTGATGATACTATGGCATTAGTGTGCAATGGAATTCGGCAGATGATAGATACTTCACATACGGAAATACACTCTAATTTTGATACTTTAGCAATGATTGAATATATTCCTGCATACCTAGAGAGTATCTTGTTAAATTTAATCACAAATGCAATTAAATATAAACATCCCGATCGAAACCCTGTAGTGCATGTTAAAACGTACGTAAAAGACGATGTAGCATACTTACAGCTTTCAGATAATGGAATAGGAATCGATTTAGAACGATTTGGTGACAAGATATTTGGGATGTACAAAACGTTTCATTATCATAAAGATGCTGTTGGGATAGGGTTGTATCTAACTAAAAATCAGATAGAAGCAATGGAAGGTAAAATTACAATAGAGAGTAAAGTAAATGTAGGGACTACATTTACAATCCGTTTTTAATAACTATACAATATAGATAATAACGCATATATATTATGGAAAATAAAATTGAATTAGCATGTATTATAGATGATGATGCTATTTATGTCAATTTGTTAAAAAAAATCATTGAAGCCAAACGGCTATGCAAAAACTTATTGGTGTTTAAAAATGGCGAAGAAGCACTACATCATTTTGGAGGTTTAGTAAACGATTATAAAGAAAAGGACATTCCAGAAATCATCTTTGTAGATCTTAACATGCCAATTATGGATGGATGGGATTTTTTAGATCACTTTGAAAGCATCAAAAAAAAGTTTGAGAAACACATTGCATTATATGTCGTTAGTTCTTCTATTAATCGTGTAGATGTCGAAAGGGCTAAAGGAATCAATGCGGTAGTAGATTACTTGGTTAAACCAATACTGATAGAAGAGTTAGAATCTATTTTTTCAGGGAGCCCAGTATAATTCAAAACATAATCAAAAGTATACTTTTGATTATGTTTTGATTATGTTTTGATTATGTTTATATAAAAATAAAATCAACTTACAGTTGTGATACTCTTAGTGTATTCACCATCCCTTTATCAATAATTGGCATAGCAGCTAGATTAATTACCATATCTCCTTTAGCTCCATAGCCTAGTTTTGCAGCGATACTATTAATATCTTCTACCGTTTCATCGGTACTTACATATTTATCATAGAAAACGGCTGTCACACCCCATAACAAATTCAATTGAGTAAGTATTCTACGATTGCTAGTAAATACTAATACAGGTGCTTTAGGTCTCCATGCAGAGATCTGAAAAGCAGTATATCCACTATTGGTTAATGTACAAATAGCTTTAGCTTCAATATCATTGGCCATTAATGCCGCATGATAACAAATAGATTTTGTAATAAATCTATTGGTACGGATATGTGGTGGGTTTTGTGGTACTTGAATTAAAGGAGAATCTTCTACGCTTCGAATGATTTTTGACATCGTTTCAATAACCTCTACAGGATATTTTCCTACAGATGTTTCTCCAGACAACATTACAGCATCTGCACCATCCATTACAGAATTGGCAACATCATTTACCTCTGCACGCGTTGGTGTAAGACTATCGATCATAGTCTCCATCATTTGCGTAGCAATAATAACTGGGATTCTTGCTGTTTTTGCTTTTAAGACTAATTGCTTTTGGATTAATGGTACTTCTTCTGCAGGAACTTCAACTCCTAAATCTCCTCGAGCAACCATTAAACCATCACAATATGCGATGATTTTATCAATATTTTCTACCCCTTCAGGTTTTTCTATTTTAGCAACAATAGGAATTTTGTACTCACTATGCTCCTTAATCAAATCTTGCAATTCAATTAAATCTTTAGCGAATCTTACAAAAGATAAAGCGATCCAGTCTACTTGTTGTTCACATGCAAAAATGGCATCTTTTACATCCTTTTCTGTTAATGCGGGTAAAGAGATGTTTGTATTTGGAAGATTTACTCCTTTTTTAGATTTCAAAGGACCACCTTGGATTACTTTAGTGACTACGGTGTCTTTACTATTAGAAGATAGAACTTCAAACATTAATTTCCCGTCATCAAGCAATATTTTTTCTCCTGCTTTTACGTCTTTAGGAAAACTTTCGTAATTCATATAAGCACGTTCAGCAGTCCCTTCAAAAGGTTCTCCTGTTACAAATTCAATAGTGTCTCCAGGGTTTACAACAACACCTTCTTTCATAACACCAACCCTTAATTTTGGACCCTGTAAATCTCCTAATATGGATGCATTAAAACCAAATTCATGGCTGAGCTCTCGAATAAATTGAATTCGTTCCTTTACATCATCGTAATCTGCATGGGAGAAGTTAATCCTAAAAACGTTTACGCCCGCTTCAAGCATTTTTTTAAGCACTTCTTTAGAGCTAGTTGCAGGGCCTAATGTTGCAACTATTTTAGTTTTTTTACTTTTTGGCATTATTCAAGTATTAAATTATTCTTTGATTTAAGTTGTGTATGTGTAACGGTATGTGCCGTAATAACTTGTGGAATTGTTTGTAATGTATTCAGTAAGGGTATACAGGAGAAATGAAGTGACTCGGTTTCTATTTTAAGAAAATAATCCACTTTTTTCAATTCTGGTATTAAGTATTTGACGTCATATACATCGGTTGTATTTGAAAATAACCCTTCTGAAAGTATGGCATTTGATTTTTGTTTTGTTTTAAATTTGTTTCCTAAAAGACTATACGTGTGGTATCTAAAATCATCTTCATATTGATACAATGGAAATGTTCCAATGCCATCATCATACCTGAAATTAATGTCTTCTTTTGTTCTGAAAAGTTGTAATCTTAAATGTTTATTCAACACAAAAGCTAATTTATAAGAAGCTAATGAACAGTGTATGGCGATCAATTCGTAATCATCATCTAGTGATTCCAGTATTAATCGTTGAACAGCCATATTAGGATACAGTTTTCAAAATTAACTCGAAATATACAAATAAATTTGGCTACGGAGTTTAAATTATGCGTAGACTTGTAATCTTTTGAGTATTTGTCATTTTTTCCATAAAGGATTACGGAATTGATAAAATATGGTGCATCTTTCCATTTGAACTCCCTGTGACAAATTAATTTTTTGGCTGTCGTTTTTTTTAGAATCAAGACTAAAAAACGATATAGTATTACTTGTGATTCTAGGAGTTATGGTTTTATTTTTGCTTGAAAAGCAAAGTAAGCACGTTTAGAAGCTTTCTCTTCGGCTTTTTTCTTTGATGTTGCTCTGGCTTTTCCTACTACTTTATCATCGATCCAAAGTTTTACTGCAAAATGTTTCATTTCATCTTTGCCAGTATCTTCATACATTTCATAATTAAAAATCTTTTTTTCTTTCTGGCACCATTCAATCAATAAGCTTTTGTAACTAATCACTTGTCCTTCTAAACTTTCAATATCTACATAAGGATCAATTACAGCTTCTTTGATAAAACGCTCGCAATATCCATATCCTCGATCCAGATAGATAGCTCCAACCAATGCTTCAAAAAGATTGCCATGAATGTTAATCCCAAATTGTGATTTGGTAATGTTGGTTTTTACTAAAGCTATTAATTTTAGATCTTTTCCTAATTCATTTAAGTGTTTCCTACTGACTACTTTGGCTCTCATTTTGGTAAGATAACCTTCGTTTCCTTCAGGAACTTCTTTAAATAAATGAGAAGCAATAATACTACTTAGCATTGCATCTCCCAAAAACTCTAAGCGCTCATAATTTAATGCATTTCCTTTTTTGTCTTTCAAATTGAGAGAACGATGGGTAAATGCCTTCTCGTAATGTGCTATGTTTTTAGGCTTAAATCCAAGAATTTTATTGATTTTTACAAAAAAATTCCCGTTCTTCTCAGAGCGGGAATTTAATATGTTTCGAATAATATTCATTTTATTCGTCTAGTTTCTTAAATAATACACATGCATTATGACCTCCGAAGCCAAAAGTATTACTCATCGCGTACTTAATCTCTCGTTTTTGCGCTTTGTTTAGTGTCAAATTCAACGAAGGATCTATGCTTTCATCTACCGTAGTATGATTAATTGTAGGCGGCACAATTCCGTGTTCCATTGCTAAAATCGAAGCAATAGCTTCTATCGCTCCGGCAGCACCTAATAAGTGGCCTGTCATAGATTTTGTTGAATTGATATTGATATTAGGCGCATGATCTCCAAAAACTTTAGTAATTGCTTTCAATTCTGCGACATCTCCTAGGGGTGTTGAAGTACCATGAGTATTGATTGCATCTACGTCTTCTGGTTTGATCCCAGCATCTTGTAAACAATTTAGCATTACGCGTTCCACGCCGATACCTTCAGGATGTGGAGCTGTCATGTGATATGCATCACTAGACATTCCTCCCCCTACAACTTCAGCATAGATTTTAGCACCACGTGCCTTAGCATGTTCATACTCTTCAAGAATTAATGCCCCTCCCCCTTCTCCTAATACAAAACCATCTCTGGTTGCATCAAAGGGTCTGGAAGCTGTTTCTGGACTTTCATTTCTTGTGGATAAGGCATGCATAGCATTAAACCCTCCCATACCAGCGATAGTTACTGCAGCTTCACTTCCTCCAGTCACAATCATGTCGCAATGGCCTAAACGAATGTAGGTAAATGCGTCAATCATAGCATTGGCAGAAGATGCACAGGCAGAAACAGTGGTATAATTAGGCCCCATAAAACCATTTCGAATCGAAATATGACCCGGAGCAATGTCCGCAATCATTTTCGGAATAAAGAAAGGATTGAAACGAGGCGTACCATCACCGGCGGCATAATTAAGAACTTCTTGTTGAAAAGTCTCAATACCTCCAATTCCAGCACCCCAAATCACTCCAATTCTAAATTTATCTACAGTAGCCAAATCAATGGCAGCATCTTTTATCGCTTCTTCTGAAGCAACAATAGCAAATTGTGCAAACTTATCTAGTTTTCGAGCTTCCTTTCGATCAAAATAATCAATTGGGTTGTAATTCTTTACTTCGCAAGCAAATTTAGTCTTGAATTTTTCGGCATCATAATGCGTAACAGGGGCACATCCGCTCTTTCCAGTGCGCAGTGCTTCCCAATATTCTTCTATAGTGTTGCCGATAGGTGTTAAAGCACCTAGCCCGGTGACTACAACTCGCTTAAGATTCATAGTGTGTGTGAAGTTATTTATTTTGCTTCTTCAATATAAGATATCGCTTGACCTACTGTAGCAATGCTTTCAGCTTGGTCATCTGGAATCTGAATATCAAATTCTTTTTCGAATTCCATAATCAACTCTACAGTGTCTAAGGAATCAGCGCCTAAATCGTTAGTGAAGCTTGCTTCTGTTACTACTTCGTTTTCGACTACTCCTAGTTTGTCAACGATTATCGCTTTTACTCTTGATGCAATGTCTGACATAATATTTTAAATTTAATTTTTAAATTAGGGGGCAAAAATAAAAAACTTTATTTTAAATCCCCACAATCCAATAGAAATGTGTGTTTTATTTTGTCAAAAATATGGAAGTTATTGATTTTAGCTACCTTTAAAAGGAAATATTATATATATTTCTTTTATTTCTTAACAATAATACAAACCTATTTACTGGTTTTGTTGTGGAAAATACTAAAAAAATTAAGATTAAGCACCTTATATTGCATTCTAATATAATATATGGGTGAATATGATATAGCAAGTTGTTGTATAGAAACGAGATACTATAGGATGCTTGTATATATCTATAATTTTTTATAGTCTTAGTGTTGTATACTATGGATATGAGAATTAACTTGCTTCATTATTTTGGCGCATTTTATATTGAATTCAGTTAGAATTTAAGATAAAAGGAAAGGAATAATCAATAACACACACAAGTAATCTAGGATATGAAACGTATTATAATATTTGCCTCTGGGTCTGGTACTAATGCAGAAAATATTATCAAATATTTTCAAAAACGCAAAAATGCAGTAGTTACTCATGTTTTTTCAAACAATAGAGAAGCAAAAGCATTGAAACGTGCCCATGCATTAAAAGTAAAAGCGTTACATTTTGATCGATCAGCGCTTTATGATTCTAATGAAGTACTAAACATTTTAAAAGACGCAGCACCGGATATTATTATTCTAGCGGGATTTTTATGGCGATTTCCTGAAAAAATCACCTCATTTTTTTCAAATAAAGTGATTAATATTCACCCAGCATTATTGCCTAAATATGGTGGAAAAGGAATGTATGGACATCATGTGCACCAAGCTGTGATCGAAAATAAAGAAAGAGAGAGTGGAATAACCATTCATTATGTAAATGATCGCTATGATGAAGGTGCAATTATATTTCAAGCAAAAATAACAATCCCTGATGAGAGCTCTGCTAAAAATCTTGCCGCAGCAATTCACCAATTAGAGCACAAACATTTCCCTATAATTATTGAAAAATTGCTATTTGCTGGTGAAGATTAGCCGAGTAGTAAACTAAAATATGGCAAAAAAAGGAAAATTTTATGTAGTTTGGGAAGGGCATCGTCCTGGTATTTATAACAAATGGAAGGATTGCCAAGCTTCAGTAAAGGGGTATACCAATGCTAAATTCAAGTCTTTTGAAACCTTTGCTATGGCAAAAAAAGCATTTAATGGAAATTATGATGACTTTAAAGGGAAGAGTACTCCTAAGCCTTCTTTGTCCCCAGAAAAATTAGCCAGTATTGGGCAACCCAATTTGTATTCTATAGCGGTAGATGCTGCTTCTAGTGGTAATCCTGGTAAAATGGAATATCGCGGTGTACATACACAAACCAAAAAACAATTGTTCCATCAAGGGCCTTTTTTACAAGGAACCAATAATATTGGTGAATTTTTGGCACTGGTTCATGGATTAGCGTATCTCAAAAAACAAAAAAGTGATCTTATTTTGTACACAGATTCTAAAATTGCAATGGGCTGGATACAACAAAAAAAATGCAAAACGAATTTAAAGCCAAGTGCTAAAAATAAACCCGTATTTGATCTTATTGAAAGAGCAGTATTGTGGCTTCAACAAAACACGTATACGACTACCATTGTAAAGTGGGAAACCAAAGCTTGGGGTGAGATACCAGCAGATTTTGGAAGGAAATAAATGCTAAATATCATAATATAAAGGTGTTTATTCGCCTTTTTACATAAAAATACAGAAGTCCTTTTATAGATACAGTAATACCTAACTAATAACACCAAAAATAAGAGGCTACTCACTATTTTTCTTTACTTTAGTGCTTTAGGATCAATACTATATTTTTTGAAAACACAAAAAACTATAATTGGTAAAACAGACAAGGTAGATTTTCCTAAATTGTCACTATATGCTATTGATGTAAAAATCGATACAGGAGCATATACCTCTGCTATTCATTGTAAAAACATTGAAGAAATAGATTCAAAATTATATTGTCGTTTTTTAGATGTTAATCATCCACAATACACCAAAAAAAAACATTGTTTTGATGTCTATAATATTACTTCAGTCCGCAGTAGTAATGGTGAAGTACAGCTGCGGTATACCGTACATACCGAAATTTTAATTTTTAATAAAATACATACGATAACGTTAAGTTTATCGGCTAGGGATGATATGCGATTTCCAGTATTGATTGGCCGCAAATTCTTAAACGGAAAATTTATCGTAGACCCTCAGTTAGAAAACCAATCTTATACCGCTATATCAAAATGAATATTAAAATATTATCGCGTAGCGCGAGCCTCTATTCTACAAATGCACTTGTACAAGCTGGGATAAAGCGAAAACACAATGTACAGGTTATTGATCCTTTAAATTGTGACATTGTCATTGAAAAACGAAACCCAGAAATCTATTATAAAGGAAAAAAATTAGAACATATAGATGCGGTAATTCCAAGAATAGGATCATCTATTACTTTTTATGGCACAGCTGTGGTACGCCAGTTTGAAATGATGAATGTGTTTACTACAGTAAGCTCACAGGCTTTAATTGAATCTCGAGATAAATTAAGAAGTTTACAACGTTTATCAAAAGCAGGCATAGGACTTCCTAAAACAATTTTCACTAACTATTCTAAAAATGTATCTGAAGTTGTTGCACATGTTGGTGGCGCGCCACTAATTATTAAATTATTAGAAGGAACGCAAGGGCTAGGTGTGGTTTTGGCAGAAACTCAAAATGCAGCAGAATCTGTAATCGAAGCGTTTAATGGATTGCAAGCTAGAGTTATTGTTCAAGAATATATTAAGGAAGCAAAAGGAGCAGATATTCGTGCTTTTGTGGTTGACGGACAAGTAGTTGGCGCAATGAAAAGACAAGGAAAAGAAGGAGAGTTTAGGTCAAATTTACATCGTGGTGGTTCGGCCAAGGTTATAACACTTAGTGATGAAGAAGAAAATGCGGCGATAAAAGCTGTTAAAGCAATGAAATTGGGTGTAGCGGGAGTTGATATGCTGCAAAGTGAGCGAGGGCCACTTATTTTAGAAGTAAACTCTTCACCGGGACTAGAGGGAATAGAAACTGCAACTGGAAGTGACATTGCAAGAACAATCATACGCTATATAGAAAGAAGTTTATAATGCCAACTACAAAAAATATATTGACAATTCTCGGGCAAGAAATAATGCCCGGAAAAAGCACAACGATTAATTTTAATATTGCCAAATTATACACCGCTACCAAAATAGAGATTCCTATAATCATTGAGCGGTCTAAACTTCCTGGACCAATCGTATTAATTACTGCGGGTATTCATGGTGATGAAGTGACTGGAGTAGAAATTGTGAGACAAATCATAGCTAAAAAAATTAATAAACCGCTCCGAGGGAGTATTATATGTATTCCGGTTTTGAATGTATTTGGATTTTTGAGCATGAATCGGTTTTTTCCTGATGGAAGGGATTTAAATCGAATGTTTCCGGGGACTAAGAATGGATCATTAGCAAGTCGTTTTGCGTATCAGTTTACAAATGAAATTTTACCTATAGCCGATATTTGTTTGGATTTTCATACCGGAGGAGCAAGTCGTTTCAACGCCCCACATATTCGTGTAGATGCAAAAAATACTAAGATGTTGGCATTGGCAAAAGTATTTAATGCACCTTTTACGTTAATGACAAAATTAGTGCCCGGCTCATATCGTGCTACTTGTGCCAAAAAAGAAATTGATATATTATTGTTTGAAGGAGGAAAATCAAAAAGTAATACGAAAGAGATTGCAAAGGAAGGGGTTGAAGGAACAAAGCGAGTCTTAAAAAATTTAGAAATGCTCCCTGAAACAATATATAGTATTGCTCCAAACGATAGTACCATTGTAGTGCAAAAAAGTACTTGGGTGCGTGCCAAGTATAGTGGCTTATTACATGTTAAAGTTTCCTATGGCAAGGCAGTGATTAAAGGGGAGCAATTAGCAACAATAACAGATCCTTATGGAAAAATGAGGCATCTGGTAAAAGCTAAAAACGATGGTTATATCATTAATGTGAATGAAGCACCTATTGTGTATAAAGGAGATGCAATATTTCATATTTCAACACTACATTTAGATGAATAAAACAACTTTACGCGCTCGATATAAAGCATTACGGGCTACATTAGATTCAAATGTGATAGAAGAGCAAAGCATGGCAATTGCTAATAACGCATTAACACTTCCGATATGGAAGCATACGACCTATCATGTTTTCTTGCCAATTGTCAAACAACATGAGGTAGATACCGAGTTTATCCTTCATATCCTTCAAGGAAAAGATAAAAATATAGTGCTTTCTAAAAGTAATTTTGAGAACCACTCACTATCACATATTTTACTTACCGACTCGACAATACTGCAAACCAATGCATGGGGAATTCCAGAACCGACAGCTGGGATTCCCATAGGAGACGAAATAATTGATGTTGTTTTTATACCGCTATTAGCCTTTGACCATAGCGGGAATAGAGTAGGTTATGGAAAAGGATTTTACGATCAGTTTTTAGCAAAATGTCGACCAAATACTCTTAAAATTGGATTGTCATTTTTCCTTGCGGAAGAAGAAATAGAAGGGATATTACCTACTGATATATCGTTGGATTATTGTATTACCCCTTCAAAAATATACAGCTTTTAACCATGGTCTTATTTTTAAATTAGGATTAAAAAATCCTTATGCTAGTACTAATCTGTTATAAATGTTAATATTAACCAAATTTTAGTTAAAAAAATCTAAAAAAATAACATATATTTGTAGCGTTCTTAAGATATAATTTGGGAACACCTCGTATAGAATTGAAACACCCATAATTGTATAGTTAAATTTTTTTGTGTTAAAATAAAAATACTCAACCGTTTCAATTCAAAACCCTCTGAAGATAGTAGTACTTCTAGAGGGTTTTTTTATGGTATTTCTTCGTAAACTTAACCGATTAAAAGTAAAGCTTTTTGTATCCTACATTTTATTTAAACAAAAAATAGTATAAGCGTTAACTCTCCGAGGCTTGTCTCGAAATGTAAAAAATAGATGTCCGCTGGATGCCTCATGAACTTGCCCAAAGGCAGTTGACTTTCTATAGAATTTCAGAAAGTTGGTAAAATAAATACAGGATAATCAAATACTTATCTGAAAGATATCTAGAGTTTATTAGCATAAAATACTATTTTTGTTCTTTACATATTAAAATTCATCTATATAGTTTAGTATTCTATGTCTTTAAAGAAATCCATTTTCGTTATTATTCTAGTATTATTGATTGACCAGATTTCTAAGATATATATCAAAACACATTTCTCATTGCATCAAGAACTTCGTGTATTTGATTGGTTTCGAATCATATTTGTTGAGAATAAAGGAATGGCTTGGGGATTTGAATTGCCAGGTAACTACGGTAAGCTATTGCTTACTTTGTTTCGTGTTGTTGCGATTTCAGGAATAGGATATTGGTTGTATGATTCGGTTCGTAAAGGAAGTGCTGCGATACTTACATTTTGCATAGCGCTTATCTTTGCAGGTGCTTTTGGAAACATATTAGATTCGATTTTATATGGTCTGATCTTTAATGAAAGTACTTTTGTTCAGATCGCTAGTTTCATGCCAGAAGAAGGAGGTTATGAAAGGTTATTTTATGGAAAGGTAGTAGATATGATTCAGTTAAACCTGTATAATGGAACGCTTCCAGAATGGATTCCTATTTGGGGAGGGAGTCATTTTTCTTTTTTTGACCCTGTGTTTAATGTTGCAGACTCTGCAATTAGTGTTGGTGTATTTTTACTATTAGTATTCAACAAAAAAGCTTTTCCAAAAACGTAATACTCATACAATTTACGATTTACGATTTTAAAATCATCTATCGGAGTTCTTAATAGCACGCTATTCAATATGCTAAAAAGTGATATCCAAATTGATATTATACATGAACTCACTAGTATCCACTTAAAAGAATATAGATCGCTTCGCTACAGGAATCAAGAGCCAAGACTTGTGCGTAAAAATCTGATTATTAAATTATTAAAAAATCAACTACAGATAAATGTACGTTACTCCTAAATGAAGTACAACTTTCTAATGAAATCAATTTAGAAGATAAAGACTGTTACGCTTTTAAAAGCAAGGGATGTGAGAGTGTTTTCTTTTTTTAGTAGACCCTAATGACATGAACTGACACCTGATTGCAATGCGTAATGATTTAAAAACCATTATTCCTTTTGCTTGCTATAGGTAGCACCCCTTCTAATTACCTTAAAATGGTTGGATTCTCTATATTTTTGAAATTAATCGAAGTGGTTCTGGTATTCGTTGTTACGCTAAATTTTTAGGAAGAATAGTATTTCTGGATACTTAAAAGATTTATGAGGGGTTTATGGATATCACCTAATGCTCTAAATATATTTAAAATCGTGTAATATTTCTACACATTTATGTAGAATCCACACTTTTTTGTTTTTGTTAAAAAATCAGATAAATTTTAATTAATTGATAACCAAGTATTTATATGTGTTTTTTTGAAGCACACGTTTTGGAATGATTATGTATAGTATACTTATTGAAAGTATTTTTATACTATATTCAAAATGGAAAGAATTATTATGATAATAGCAATAGTCGTTAGCATAACTTCAGCACAAGGAATAACTGCGCAAGATGAATGGTCACAATCATATAGCTCAGAATATCTGGCTTATGAACATGAACAACATCAATATACAGAGATTGAAATCGTAGAGTTGCCAATGTCATTACAAAATGCGATAGCGAATAGCTACAACAGTTTACGATTATACAAAGCATACATCTCTAAAGACAACACCTATAAAGTTGTACTTAAAGGAGATGAAGATTACACCAAAATAGTGTTTGCGAATGCTAAAGGTGAATGGATAGAGCCGAACAACAAATCTTAAATCTAGGGGTAGAAAAGAATATCGGTATTACAACTATTGTGATAGTGATATAAAAAAGTTGTTTAGTGCTAAAAGAGACTCAATCCCAAGAGTCTCTTTTTTGTTTTAGGCTATTGGGCAAAGAAATTAAGATGTGTTTTTAGTAAATTTTCATGCCCATTACTATTTATTTTTACGTTTCTTAGCGATACTATACTAAACACTATTGTTTTTATGTTTAGTATAGTATAATCATTTGTATCGTATTATTTTAGTGTTATGCCAAGAATCCTTATTATAGAAGACGACATTCCTTTTTGCACCATGCTCAAAACATTTTTGATCAAAAAGGAATTTGAGGTTGCTACTGCATTTTCGGGTGTTGAAGCGATCACAAAGATTAAAGAACGATTCTTTGATATTGTCATTACAGATGTGCGTTTACCAGACCTTGATGGCATAACAATACTGAATGAAATTAAGAATTATAATAGCAGCACTGAAGTGATTGTAATGACTGGATATGCAGAGGTCAATATGGCAGTACAGTCTATAAAACAAGGGGCGTTTGATTATGTAGCGAAACCCTTCAATCCAGATACAATACTTAAAGCGATTACTAAAGCTTTGCAAGTTCGTACTGATGTGCCTGAACGTGATTCAAAGGAAGCTACCGTAGCCAAAGTAAAAGGCACTACTACATCTTTTGTAAAAGGAATCAGTGATGCGTCTAAAAAACTGAAAGAGTATATTGCTCTTGTTGCTCCTACTCGTATGTCGGTATTAGTGATTGGAGATAGTGGTACTGGAAAGGAATACGTAGCCAGTAGTGTTCATAATGCTAGTAAACGATCTGAAAAACCATTTGTAGCTGTAGATTGTGGCGCAATTCCTAAAGAGATTGCATCTAGTGAATTTTTTGGTCATGTAAAAGGATCTTTTACTGGAGCAGTACAGGATAAAGTAGGTCATTTCGAAGCGGCAAATGGCGGTACATTATTTTTGGATGAAATAGGGAACTTAAGTTATGAATTGCAAGTGCAGTTGCTACGTGCGCTTCAGGAACGTAAAATAAAACCTGTAGGGAGTAACATTGAAATAGCAGTGGATATAAGAGTGATTGCAGCAACCAATGAGGACTTAAGTCACGCTGTAAAAGAAGGGGAGTTTCGGGAAGATTTGTTCCATCGCCTCAATGAATTTTCGATTAAGGTACCACCTTTAAAAGATCGTATAGAAGATTTACTACTCTTTGCAAATCATTTTCTAGAAGAATCTAATGTCGAATTAGATAAACATAGTGTGGGCTTTACACATGAAGTTATTGAAGTCTTTAAAAAATATAGTTGGCCGGGTAACCTTAGAGAATTAAAAAATATAGTGCGTCGTGCAGTATTACTATCCCAACAGGAATTTATTGAAATATCTGCATTACCTAATGATATTATGTATCCTAAAGATGTTATAAAAGAGGACTATGGTTTATTTAAAAATCAAAATGAGCAAGAATTAATTTTAGACGCCCTAGATAAAGCTAATGGTAACAAGGCAAAAGCGGCTAGAATGTTGTCAATAGATCGTAAAACTTTGTATAACAAGCTAAAACAATATGACATTAGCTTATAATGATTTTGATCGTATAGCAACGTATCTTTACGTTTCGTATGAATGAGTCTCCAAAACGCAAATCGGTTACAGTAGCAGAAGCTACAAAAAAAATGGAACACTATTGTGCGTACCAAGAGCGGTGCCATAAAGAAGTATGGACAAAGCTAGCAACGATGCACCTTATTCCTGAAGCAAAAGAACAAATTGTATTGCATTTATTTGAGCATAATTTTTTGAATGAAGAACGTTTTGCACGAAGTTTTGCTAGAGGAAAGTTTGCTATTAAAAAATGGGGGAAGCAACGTATTACTAGAGAACTAAAACTGCGTAACATCTCACCATATAATATCAAATTAGGATTACAAGAAATTACAGAAACTGATTATTACGCTACGTTTCATGAACTAGCAGAAAAAAAGTGGGCTGCACTTACCGAGACAGATACTTATAAAAAAAGAAAAAAATTAATTGACTATTTGTTATATCGAGGTTGGGAGTCACATTTAGTATTTGAAAAAAGTAAGGAACTATTAGAGTAAGTATAGCGTAAACGCTTTGAGCTAGTATAGGCGTATTCAGAACATAGAAGCATTTGAGTATTTCAAGAGACATGGTGACAATGATATAGTTACTGAGCATCTCATACAATTTACGATTTTAGATTTTGAAATTTGAAATCGCATATTGTAATTCTTAATAGTACCCTATTCAATATGCAAAAAAGGGATATCCAAATTGTCTAAGTACATGATAAAAAATTATAATGATTTGATTTTCATGTACACAAATAGAATCTCATGATAAAAAAACAGTTATTCGTTTTTTAGATGTTTGCTAATTTTTGTCATGTACTAAACCAAACTGTATAAGTTTCTGAGTTTCAAAGCTATTTATTTTTAGGTGCTTTCTTGGATAGTTCTAAACACCCACGAATAGTATCCATTATATCCTAAAAGTGACCTCACTTTTAGCTATTTTACCAAAAAAATGGGGTGTAGCACTGTGAGTAGCATCATAGTATGCTAAAAATTTATCAATGAAGGTAAAAACTACTATTCATAAAGAATATGATGCTTAGCTACTTAGAACCTTTGTAACTGAGCATATAGCTATAAAGTAGTTTTAAATATCTAGATGATGCTACTTTCTGAATGCGCCTAGTATAGCCCAAATAATATTTGGTTTTAAGATACCGGAGTTTTGATGCCATTATTACGATGAGTACGTTCAATTGCTTTTCTGTTTTTGTAAGCAATCCATTTTTCATTTTTTAAGCTACGCATGATATTATCAAAATAACGCATGAGAAAAAAATTATAGGATCCTTTAATAAAATGATTAGTATCACGAGTCATAGAACGAATACTCATAGAAAACCCTGGGGTAAGGTAGGTCATTTGGTGCCAGTATCCTTCGGGCATATATAATGTTTCACCATGAGACAGTTCGGTACGGTAGCCTTTGGCTTTTTTTAATGCAGGCCATTTTTCTAGATCTGGATTCGTAAAATCAATATCTTGATGTGCAATTAACGCATGTGGGACTTTATATAAGTACTTGGTTTGCGAAGGAGGATATAGAATACATTGTTTTTTTCCATGAAAATGAAAATGAAAAATGTTGGCGTAATCGATATCATAATGCATAAAAACCTTAGCATTCTCTCCTCCAAAGAAAAGGAATGGTAATTTTTTTAAAAATTTTAATCCAATATCGGGGAACGCATAATCGTTTTGTAATGCAGGTACTTCCTTTAGTAAATTATATAAAAAAATCCGGTACGTTGTGGGTTCTCGCTGTAGCAAGTCTATATAATCGTTCATTTTCATGTACCGATGCGGTTCATTGAACTTTTGCTTTGCATTAATAGGTCGATCATCAAACAATGGCACTTCTTTATCCCCAGCCACTTTTGCGATGTATTCCAGATTCCATTTGGAATACGCAGGCCAATCGGCTATAAAACGCTCAATAATCACAGGTTTTTGAGGTTTATGATACTGTTCTAAAAAGTCTTTTTTAGAGATGCGTTGTACTCTAGGAATGTCTTTTAATTCTAGTTGCACTATAATATTAAGTTAATTGATGTATATAAAAACAACGATTTAATCCACATTGTGGAATTTAATTCTCCGGGGCTTGTCTCGAAATGTGAAAAATAGTTATTTGTTGGATGCCCCATGAGCTTGCTCCGAGGCAGTTGACTTTATGCTTTATTTTTTGCAGCTTCGTTTCTAGCGATATGATGTGCAGGTCTAGACCATTTCGGTTTCTCACCTAAAGTTTCTAGTTTAGAATGTACAGCCTCAATAGTTTCTGGCTGTGCTTTCTTTACAAAAGGTTGTTGTGGTGTTAGTCCTAGTTTTTTAAATAATTCCATATCCTCTTTAACATCTGGATTTGGAGTAGTTAATAATTTATCTCCTGCAAAAATAGAATTGGCTCCTGCAAAAAAGCACATTGCCTGTCCTTCGCGGCTCATCTCTGTGCGTCCAGCAGACAATCGTACTTGAGTTTGAGGCATTACAATTCGTGTAGTTGCAACCATACGAATCATCTCCCAAATTTCTACGGTTTGCTGATCTTCCAAAGGGGTTCCTTCTACAGCAACCAATGCATTGATAGGCACAGACTCTGGCTGTGGGTCTAACTTTGCCAATGCAGCAACCATTCCGGCGCGATCTTTTGGGGTTTCACCCATACCAATAATACCTCCACTACATACAGTTACATTCGTTTTACGCACATTTGCAATAGTAGCTAGTCGATCTTCATACCCGCGAGTAGAGATTACTTCTTTATAATATTCTTCTGATGTATCTAAGTTATGATTATAAGCATATAAGCCTGCTTCAGCAAGACGTGCTGCTTGATTTTCTGTAATCATCCCTAGTGTACAACATACTTCCATGTCTAATTTATTGATGGTACGCACCATTTCTAATACATCATCAAACTCAGGGCCATCTTTTACATTACGCCAAGCTGCACCCATACATACTCTAGAACTTCCAGAAGATTTGGCACGTAAGGCTTGGGCTTTCACCTGCTGTACGCTCATCAAATCATTACCATCAACATCGGTATGGTATCGTGCTGCTTGTGGGCAGTAACCACAATCTTCAGGACATCCCCCTGTTTTTATCGAAAGTAAGGTCGAAACCTGTACGGTATTAGGGTCATGATGTTCGCGGTGAATCGTAGCCGCTTTATATAGCAATTCCATTAATGGAGTATCGTAAATCTCCATAATTTCTTCTGTAGTCCAATCGTGTCTAATAACGCTCATAAAAATAGGATGTCTTAAGATTCAAAAGTAATTGTTTACCGCCATAAAATACAAATTATTGTGCAGTTATTTGTGATCTATTCTTTAATACATGACAAAAATTAGCAAACATCTAAAAAACAGGAATTAAGGAACTTTTTCCGAGTGTATAATCTTTTGTAATGTTTTAAGAATCAAGAGACAAGAACCAAGACTAATAAAATAAATAACTGTTTTTTTATAATTGTAAATCAGAGCTGAGTACATGACAAAAAATAATTATTCTCTATGTAAAGTTGTATCATCACTTTGTAATTCAGACCTACTAGGTTTTCAAAACCTAGTAGGTCTAACAAAGCAAGCATCTCTAAAACTTTGATTATCAAAAATTTAAAACATAGCAACTAATTTTTGTAATGTACTTAGAGTCTATTGGTAAAAACAAATTGCTAGGCGATCATAAAAATCAGGTTAGAAGATGGAGTAAAAGAATGATTTCAAAGCTTCATGACAGTACTGTTTGATTTTCAGTATATAAACCGAATGAAAACAATTCAAAATTAAGGATGTTCGATGATTACAGACACTGCATTCCCTCCAAACCCTACGGCATTGACCAGTACACGTTTTATTTTTTTTGGGGATGTTGTTTTTGGGAGATATGGAACTGGAATAAAATGTTGATGTGTTAACATCAGTAGTGCCATTTCAATACTTAATAGTCCACTGGCTCCAAAAGTATGTCCAATTTTCCATTTATTATTGGTTAATGCAGGATGTTTTGCTCCAAATACAGCGTGTACGGCATTATATTCTGCTTGATCTCCTTTTATGGTGCCGGGAGTATGCATTACAATCACATCAATGGTATCTGGTGATACTGCCCCTAGTGCTTTTCGCATTGATTTTTGAAAACATACCGCATCAGTAGTAATCGAAATATTATGTTGTAAGTGTTCTGTGGCATACCCTATGCCTGTAATTAGTGCCCGAGCATTAGGAGAAATACCTTTTTCTAAACAAACTACAGCCGCGCCCTCTCCTAAAAACATACTGTTTCTAGTTTTTTCCAAATGCATAGCTTGACAGGGATACTCCGCTGATGTTTCAGAAGTATAAATTTTTAATGCCTTCATTTGTGCAATGGTAAAGGGAGTGAGTGGAGCCTCACTTCCACCGACCAAAAATGTATCCGATAATCCAGATTGTAACCAGGCTACACCATTAAGCACAGCATGTAATGCGGTAGAGCAGGTAATGGAATGACTAATATCGGGGCCATCAGTTTGTAAGTCTTGGGCAATCCATGAGGAAATATTGCCAAGTGTTGTTGTGGGAGAGCTGAATGTAGAAGATACACCTTCTTCTAAAAATTCTTGATGATACTTTTCAAACAATGCTGTTGCTCCTCGTGAAGATCCCATATTGATTCCAAAATCACGATCTTCATTCCAGCCCGCACTTTGTACGGCTTGTCTTGCGGCATAAATGCCGAATAATACAGTGGTATCTAAATTGCGATAATGATCACTACTATTGCGTACTTCTTCAATAGCTATTATTGCAGTTTTAGGCAATCGTGCTACAGCAGTTCGAATACCACTGAAGGATTCAAAAGAAATACAATGAGCGTTAGTAAGGTATGTATTCCATACCTCATCTTCTGTACTTCCCAATGGAGAAATAGAAGCCAAAGCAGTTATGGATATGGGTTGTTTCATTTGCGTTTTCCTATTGATGTTCTTTTGGTATGATATCAATGTTTATCTTTACTAGAATTAGAAAGCACAAATGTACTGACTTATATGATGTTGTTCAATAGCTATTGTTTTTTTGATTGAAATTTAGGTGAGTACATGACAAAAAATAGTTGTTCTCGATTCAAGGTTGCATCATCATTTTGTGATCCAGGCCTACTAGGTTTTGGAAACCTAGTAGACCTAACAGGGTAGCTAGTTATAAAGCATAGCGACTGTTTTTGTCATGTATTCAGGAAATTTAGGTAAAAAAAACTATTGGAGTTTTTGTTTGAAGGTGTATTTAGCGTTACTATCGAAGCGATAAAGACAAAAAGATATGTGTATATTAAAAAAAAAGGAATATGGAAGTGCAAGGACAACGTAAAAGTTGGTTTGGTAGAAATTGGGGATGGGCTGTGCCTCTTGGGGGATGTCTAACGATGATTGTAATTGCCATTGTATTTTTTGGCGCTGTATTTTTTGGAGTATCCAAGGCGTTCACAGGATCAACCCCGTATCAAGACGGATTAGAAAAAGCAAAAGAAGATCCGTATGTTCTCGAGTTATTAGGGACTCCTGTAGAGACAAATGGTATGATGGGAGGAAGTATCAAGGTAGCCAATGATAGTGGTACTGCCGAGATAGCGATTCCGATAAAAGGCCCTAAAGGAACAGCTGTAACCTATGTGGTTGGAACTAAAAAGAATGGAGAATGGACTTACGATGAAATGTATGTTATTGTTGAAGAAACCGGAGAGCAAATTGATTTATTAGGATATGAAGATACCGATAAAACCATAAAGGAATAGTGTAGGATATCTTTGGGTTAAAAAAGTAGCCATCAATAAATTCAATACCTACATAACTAAAAGAAATATGACAAGTGTACCCTTTCGCAAAATTATTGACTAATTTTGTGTAAATTAACATAAATTATAAAAACTATATACTATGGCATTAGAAATAACAGATGCAAACTTTGAGGAAATTGTCCTTAAGAGTGACAAACCAGTTCTAGTTGATTTTTGGGCGGCATGGTGTGGCCCTTGTAGAATGGTTGGTCCAATCATAGAACAAGTAAGTGATGAGTATAAAGATAAAGCTGTTGTAGGTAAACTTGATGTTGATGCAAATCAAGAGTTTGCTGCAAAATACGGAGTACGTAATATTCCTACAGTACTTGTTTTCCAAGGAGGAGAAGTAGTTGGACGGCAAGTAGGAGTTTCGCCTAAAGATGTATATACAAAAGCGATAGACGATCTTTTAACTGACGCCTAATATACCCATACAACTTAACAACTTTAAAAGGTTTGGCAATTTGTCAAACCTTTTTTGTTAAAATTATACAGTTATCTGTATATTGAAACCACGTAGCGATAAGAAGTTAGACTGTAATGGATATTCAAAAAGAAATACAAGATGTAGGAGGGTTCACACATTTAGAACTCTTGGCAAAACAGGTGGTCGAGGGATTTATTTCAGGAATGCATAAAAGTCCGTTTCATGGATTTTCATCAGAATTTTCTGAACATAAAGTATACAATGCAGGGGAAAGCACGAAGCATATTGATTGGAAACTTTTTGCAAGAACCGATAAGTTGTTTACCAAGCGCTATGAAGAAGAAACGAATCTAAGATGCCATATTATCATTGATAATTCTTCATCAATGCACTATCCTATGATAGATAAATACCAATTGGATTCCTTAAATAAAATTAGTTTTTCTGTACTCGCCACCGCTAGTTTGATGCAAGTATTGAAAAAACAGCGTGATGCTGTTGGGATTAGTGTGTATAGTGACCATTATGAGTATTATAGTCCAGAAAAAGGAAGTGATCGACATCACCAGATGTTGTTACATCAATTAGATCAGTTGTTAACGAAGCCTTCTAGTGCTAAAGCAACTAAAACCTATACCTTTTTACATCAGATTGCAGAAAAAATACATCGCCGTTCTTTAGTATTCTTGTTTACCGATATGTTGCAGGCAGATACCGATCCTGAGCGTTTATTTGAAGCCTTACAGCATTTGAAACACAATAAGCATGAAGTAGTGTTGTTTCATACTTTTGATGGCGAAAAAGAGCTAAAATTTGATTTCAGCAATACCCCAACTCGTTTTGTGGATGTAGAAACCGGTGACGCACTTCCGTTGTATGCAGATACGATTAAAGAAAACTATGAAAAAGCAGTGACTACTTATTTTGATTCTTTACGAATGAAATGCATGCAATACAAAATAAAATATGTTCCAGTAGATACGACCAAAGATTTTGGAACCATTTTAACAACGTACTTTGTAGAGCGTCAAAAGTTTAGGTGATGTTTTGATAAAAAGGAAAGGGATCATCAATAAAAAAAGCAAAAAAAACTTTAAAAATAGTTGTGAGTACTAAAAGGAGCTGTATATTTGCATCCGCAATAACGCACGGTCTGGTAGTTCAGCTGGTTAGAATATCTGCCTGTCACGCAGGGGGTCGCGGGTTCGAGTCCCGTCCAGACCGCAAAATTGCAAAAGCTTCAATTTCGATTGAAGCTTTTTTTTTGCAATGTAAAATGTTGTGTTGTTCCATGCTTTCGCATGGATAGGTTTAGCGATAAACCAATGATAAGCTTTTCCATCATTCTAATTATTTAGAAGATTATGGAGAGGCTTTTTTTAGTAGTATCCAGTTTTCCTGAATTATCCATACTTCCGTATCTTTATCCGTATTATGAAAACGTTTCCTAAAAAGCTACAGTCTAAATTAGCCGTACGACAACAATGTAATGGGCTACGCACTTTAAAGTCTCAAAATGATCGTATTGATTTTTCGTCTAATGATTATTTAGGGTTTGCAAAATCTAAACGAATCTTTGAGCGTACCCATCAGTATCTAGCAACTCATGGCATCCACAGCAATGGTGCTACAGGATCCCGTTTATTGTCGGGTAATCACGATTTGTATACACAAGCAGAAGCAACGTTATCTGATTTTCATCATACCAAAAGTGCTTTGATCTTTAATTCAGGGTATGATGCTAATGTTGGTTTTTTTGCAGCAGTGCCACAACGTGGAGATCTTATTTTATACGATGCCTTAATTCATGCTTCTATTCGAGATGGCGTGCAAATGAGTCTTGCGAAATCGTATAAATTTGCACATAATGATCTTGACAATTTAGAACAAAGGCTTCAACAAGCCTGTCTGCCGACAAAGCAAGCTCAGTCCAATACAAATGAGATTGCACCTCCTGAAATTTATGTGGTTACAGAAGCTGTATTTTCGATGGATGGAGATCAGCCTGATCTGTTAGCATTAGTCGCGTTATGTAAACGCTATCACGCGCATCTAATTATTGATGAGGCTCATGCAATAGGAGTGTTTGGCGAAAACGGAAGCGGACTGGTACAACAAATAGGAGTAGCAGATCGGGTATTTGCTCGAATAGTTACTTTTGGTAAGGCTATGGGATGTCATGGTGCGGCAGTATTAGGGTCGGAACAATTGCGCAGCTATCTTATTAATTTTGCTCGAAGTTTTATCTATACCACAGGATTACCTCCACATACTATTGCAACCATTCAAAGTGCTTATGCCGAGCTTCAAACCACACCCGAGATTGAAAAGTTACAGCAGCGGATTCAATTTTTTCGAGACACTATAGAAAAGATAGGACTGCAATCAGTATTCATCCCTAGTTATTCTGCTATTCAATGTTGTATCTGGCCAGGCAATGAAGCGGTAAAAACAGTAGCAGCAGCACTTCAAGAAGCAGGGTTTGAGGTAAAACCAATTGTATCACCAACAGTAGCCGTAGGAGAAGAACGATTACGTTTTTGTTTACATGCGTATAATTCTGATGCAGAGATAGCCGAAGTTCTACGGCTACTTGCTATTTCTGTTCTTGAGTCAGAAACAGGTACTCAATGGATTACCTGATTTTTATAGAAAAATCTTAAAAGATATACTTAAATAATAATTTTGTCTTAAATAAACGTTAAAATAGCCATTTTGATTTGGTTTTTTTTAATCAAATACCAATATTTACCAGCATATTTTAAATGAAAACAATACCCCACTTAATTAAATACAAAAAGATTATGAAAGAATTATTGAAGAAAAAAATTGATATTAAAGAAATGTCCAGAATTAATGGAGGTGATGATTTTAAAAGTTCGGGAGGCAAAGAAACTGGATCCACTAACGGAGGTTCGGATGGTTACGATAAAATAATTGATGATAATTGTTGTGTTTCGTCTTATACGGAATGTAATTATTAGGGAATGATGATAGAAATGAATTAAGCCAAAACTTAGAAAAAAAGAGTACTTAAATTAAAATTATTAAAAATGAAAGGATTATTAAAAAAGAAAATTGATGTGAAACAATTATCTCAAATCAACGGCGGAAGTAATAGTCACAAAGAAGTAACACCTACCTCAGGACACTGTCCAGATACAAAAACGGTAATTTATGATAGTAATTGTAATATTAAATGCACTAAAATAACTTACGACTGTCCTTCAAATTAGAAAGAATCCTTTAATGTTCACCTTGGGATTGATTTCAAAGTGAATTTATTACTTCAAAAATAATGATCCATTTAAATGATAAGCATTCCTATTCAACTTAAATTTATCATTACATGATTTTGATTATCTCACAGAAGGACGATTTATCGACTACTGAAGTTATACGATGGCTAATTGCGTTCAATAAAAATTATATTAGACTTAATGAGGAGTCTACTATGGTTATTGATAGGCTTACTGCTAATGATTTTAGGTTCTCTATTCATTCCAAATCATACAAATATACCGATATTGAGAGTGTATGGTATAGGCGAGGAGAACTGAATTTTAAATTAAGTTTAGGGATCGAAGATGCAAATATAGACCTTTATAATGAAAAAGAGCATACACATCTCAAAGCGTATATTCATAATTTATTTAAAAGCAAAAGACTTTTAAATGATTTCAATATTTATGAAATCAATAAACTCGAAGTTTTAAGGTATTGTCATTTAAATACAATTAATGCTCCATCCTTTTTGGTAACTCAATCCAAAGAAGAAGCTTTAAGTTTTTTTAAGACTCATCAAGAAAATATCATTACAAAAGCTTTAAAATATCCGTTTTTAGCCAGAGAAAAAAAGAGCCTATTCGCTAGTTATACCTTCAAGCCATCGAAAGAAAATATGACAAGTTTACCACAACGTTTTGTTCCAACATTTTTTCAACAGTATATTGAAAAAAGATATGAAATTAGAACATTTTACCTTAATGAAAGGTGCTATTCTATGGTAATATTTTCTCAAAACAATCCAAAAACACGTATAGACTTTAGACACTATGATGATAATAAACCGAATAGGCTATCTCCTTACAAATTACCTTCTGAATATGAATCCAAAATAAATAAGATGATGAAATCTTTTGGTCTAAATTCTGCCTCAATTGATATCGTGCGATCCATAGAAAACGAATATTTTTTACTAGAAATAAATCCAATAGGACAATTTAAGATGACCTCTCATCCTTGTAACTATGATCTTGAAATGAAAATCGCAAAATATCTTTAATCATTATGATAGCTAAAATTAAAAAGCAAGTAAAAAATGGAATAGCACCATTACATTTACTGTCTTCTAAAAACTTGACTGAAGAAAAAAAAGGGATAACGAAAGTAAGAGCTTCCTTAAAATATGAAACGTCTTTTTTACAGATTAAACCTTCTCATCGTTTTCCATTATGAGCAGACTTTTTTTGAGAAATAGATTGTGTATGCCTGTCAAGGGATATAATAGATCTATTGTTTATGACCTTATTAGATATGATTATTTTTTTATTTCAAATGAAGTTTTTGAGCTTATAAATACTACTGAAATTATAGATTTTGAATGTATAGGAGATGAAAAAAATAGAGAAGAAATTAAAGAATTTCTTCTTAAAGAGGAAATAATTTTCGAAATTTTAGAGTCAGATGAAAAGTTCAACTTCCCAGTAATGAACCCGGATTATTCGACTCCATTTTTAATTACAGATTTAATTGTGCACGTAGATATAGATGAGGTTTCTATAGACAAGCTCTCCTCCTTTACGCTACGTGATATCTCAATTTTAGTTGATAGTTATGATAAAAATGTATTAGAATCCTGCTTGAATCGCATATCAATGTTAGAAGTTGATGCTATCTTTATTTTTCTAAAAGAAGAGAATGTCGCTTACACTTATGAGAATTTCGAAGCATTAAGTCGAGTGAATCAACTTTTTAATATTTATGTTTTTAACTCAACATATACTTCAAATTTAAATCAAGAAAATGAACTTTTTACTGTTATTGAAATCCCCTCATCATTTGAATATTTTTCTAAGAACCTGGATCCAAATAAACTTCGAATAAATATTGAAATGTTTTTAGAAGCGTCTAATTATCATTCGTATTATCATAAAAAAGTGTATCTCGATATGAAAGGGAATATTAAAAACGGACTTTATACTGATGAACACCATGGTAATTTGAAGAATATTTCTGTAAGTAGATTTACAGAAATTATCGAGTCTAAATCCTTTCAAATGTTAGGGGGTATAAAAAAAGAGAATACATTGGTATGTGACGTTTGTGAGTTTAGGTTTATGTGTGTAGATTCTAGAATGCCCTATATAGCGAATACCGAAAAATGGTATCATACTGTCGAATGTACATATAATCCGTATATCTCGAAATGGAAATTAGAAACTGATTATAAACCGTTGTTAGAAGTAGGTGTAGCACTCCATCCAACTTCTGGAAAGCTTACTATTGATTATGAAATTCTAGAACAATACAATAATTTTTTATGGCAATAAAGCGATTTTCAAATTGCAAATACTTAGCTCGTTAAAAATTGATACTACGCATTATCTGAGTACATGACAAAAAATAGTTGTTCTCGATTCAAAGTTGCATCATCACTTTGTGATCCAGACCTACTAGGTTTCCAAAACCTAGTAGGTCTAACATAGTGCTTAGGTATAAAAAACTGGTTATCATCAATTTAAGGCATGTAGGCTGTTTTTTGTCATGTACTTAGACGCATTATAGTAAGATTCTCGTTGTGCATTTAGGTAAAACCAATTGTATCACCAACAGTAGCCGTAGGAGAAGAACGATTACGTTTTTGTTTACATGCGTATAATTCTGATGCAGAGATAGCCGAAGTTCTACGGCTACTTGCTACTTTTGTTACACTATGAAAGAAACCTTTAAAACTGTAGCGGTTTTCCAATATTCAGCAGAAGCTTTAATTTTAAAAGGGAGATTAGAAGCTGAAGGGATTCCTGTATTTATGAAAGATATGCATACTATAGATACCGACCCCTTAGTGAGCAATGCAATTGGTGGTGTAAAGGTAAGAGTATATGCTGCAGATGAAAAAATAGCATTAGAAATTATAAATAGTATTAGTGCGTATGCAATTAATGATGTAGGAGAACCTATACATTGTCCAAAATGTGGCGCTCCAGAGATTGTATTAGGATCTGCTATAGATAGTCCAAAAGCGTTGTTTTATTTCTTAATTGGTTTTTTATTATTTTTACTGCCTACTTATCAAAAAATGAAATATCGATGCCAAGCGTGTCACCATAAATTTGATACTCATGCCTAAAAAAGTATTCATTACCGGAATTGGAACTGATGTGGGTAAAACTATTGCAGCAGCAATTGTAGTTGAAGCCTTACAAGCTGATTATTTTAAACCCATACAAGCAGGAGATTTAGAGTATTCGGATACAGATAAGGTGCAAAAACTAGTCTCTAATTCGATTTCAAAATTTCATCCCAATGCTTATGCTTTAGCGACGCCTATGAGTCCGCATGCTGCTGCAAATATAGATGGAGTTACTATTGATATCGATAAAATTACACTCCCTAAAACAGAGAATACTATTGTTATTGAAGGTGCGGGAGGGTTGCTTGTGCCTTTAAATGACACCCAAACCATACTAGATATTATTCAATCAGATTACAAGGTGATTATAGTTTCACGTCATTATTTAGGGAGTATCAATCATACCTTAATGACGATTCAACTAATACAAGAACGTGGGCATGAAGTAGCCATACTGTTCAATGGTGCAAAGCATGAAACCACAGAAGAAATCATTAGTAAAATGACTGGAGTTACGGTATTAGGTCGTATTGATGAAGAACCTTATATCGACACGAATGTGGTAAAGGAATATTCGGAATTATTTTTTAAATCTTTGCAAATTTTTTTACAATGCTAGAAGTTACAACCTTAAAAATCACAACAGATAATACTTTTTTAGACAACCAAAACCATATCACACCTTATATAGCTGGAATTCTCGAAAAGCTTCATTTTGATGCTAAAAAAGGTAAGAAGGGAGTGATTGATAAATTAATCAAATTCAGTACTCGGTATCCTAAAACTCCGGTTTTTAAAAATTACCTTACTACGGCTTATGCCGCGCAGGGGCGATATGAAAAAGCAAACGAATGTAATCAATGGTTAGTCAAAGAACATCCTGAATATCTCTTTGGAAAAGTAAACTTAGTGACTCAGTATTGTATGGAAGAAGCTTATGACAAAGCATTAGATGTTTTAGGAGTTTCTTTGAACTTACAAGAACTGTATCCAAATCGAGAGGAATTTCACGAAGATGAAGTCATGGCATATTATCTAGCTGTTGTTCAATATCAATTTGGAATCGATGATGAAGAACAAGCAGAAGAGATCATCAGTATGCTAGAAGAAATGAACCCTAACCATCCCAAATTAGAAATGGTTCCAACAATTCGGAACGAATTTGTGTTTCGAAAAGCTAGAATTAGAAGAGCGAAGGAGCTAGAGTTAATTAGAATGGTTGACGTTATAGATCGACGGAGTATGATACAGACTACTGTTGCTCCAATACTTCATTTTCCAGAGGAGTTAGCAATTTTATATGCTTCTAATATATCTATAGCTACAGAAAGTATCGAAGTAATTTTAGCACTAGATTCCGTGAAATTAGAAGTCGATTTGATAGCACTACTTCAAGATTCGATACGACGTTTTGATTACTTTGAAGACATTAGAGTGCAAAAAGGATGGGAGGAAGAAGTGTTTAATTTTCCTACTCATGCCCTGCTATTACTGCCTAGCGTAAATAATGGAGCGGGGTTAGAAACGATATTCGATATGTTACGGCAGGATGATGAGTATAGAGCATTTTGGTTTGGAGATACTTTGGTTGAGCTTATAGAGCCTTTACTCTTTCAATATGCAAAAACAAATCTATCAGACTTATTGTTGTTTGTAAAAGAACCTCATATTTTTTGTTTTAATAAAGCAATAGTAACGGATGCAGTAAATCAATTGCTGTTGCATGAAGAAGAGTATCGTACAGTCATAATGAAATGGAATGTGGAGGTGTTAGATTTTTTTATTGTCAATAATGATGATCCTACCCTTGGAGATACCGAATTTTTAGGATTATTTATATCAGATCTTATGGATGTTAATGCTACAGAATGTCTCCCCCAAATTAAAAAGCTCTTTGAAATGGAGGCTGTAGGCTATTGGGTTTGCGGTGAGTATGAAGATGTGGAAGCTCAGATCAATCAAGTACCTAATATAAAGAAAAAGAATAGTATTCTAGAAACAGCACAAGAACGGTATACTGCTCATCTAAAACAATGGTATCAGGAAGATTCAGAAGTATTAGATAGCTATCATAATCACTTTATAGATTCCTATGATGATGAACCTATTGTAAATACCATAAAAGTAGGTCGTAATGATCCGTGCCCATGTGGTAGTGGTAAAAAATATAAAAAATGTTGTATTAATCTATCCTAAGAGATTTGGATTTTTGATCCACATTGTGGAGTTTAATTCTCCGAGGTAGTTGACACTCTAAAAAATAAACGCATGAGCCTTACCAAACGCGATAAAAAACACCTTTGGCACCCACTCACTCAGCATAAAACCTATCCTGATGCCTTACCGATTGCAAAGGCCAAAGGAGCACTATTATACGGAGAAGATGGGCAAACGTATATCGATGGTATCGCCTCTTGGTATACCGCAATGTATGGACATTGTAATCCGTATATTATGGATAAGGTATATCAGCAAATGCAACAATTAGATCA